>VEPM01000025.1 GCA_012026795.1 Candidatus Methanoperedens sp. | reverse complement strand
GATCAAAGGGTTATAGAACGCTTGAGCCGTATGAGATGAAAGTTTCACGTACGGTTCTTAGAAGAGGAAGGACGGGCAACCGTTCTTCTTTATTCGGCAATCAGTTGTATCCAGTGAAATATTCCAAAAACTTGATTCAATAATCTGGAATATGCTCTGGCATTGGGCTAAAAGAAGACATCCTCATAAATCCAGACATTGGATTGCTAATAAATATTGGCATTCCGATGGAAAGAGAAAATGGATATTTTCTGAGGGAGATAAACAACTGAACCTTCTATCTGATACAAAGATAGTCAGACATACAAAATTGAAGTTAGATATGAACCCCCATCTTGACAAAGACTATTTTATCTTGCGAAAGATAAAATTGGGAGTCAAGAGACTAACAAACCTAACAAATCGAGTGTGGGATAAGACAAAAAAAAAAGATTGGCAACCTGAAACTGAGACCATGATAAATAACTGCTGCCCGATTTAAAGGGTTATCAAGTGCTTGAGCCGTATGCGGTGAAAGTCGCATGTACGGTTCTTAGAAGAGAGAGGGCGGAAAACCGCTCTCTCTTATTCAGCAGGCGGGACGCGAGCGCCAATTCATCCGGCACGCCATGTGAATCGTTTGGGCTGGGCGACCCTTCGAAATGCGAAGCGTCTCTTTTTTCGAAATAAGGTCAAAAGGGTAAAATGGCAACGCCAGTCGATGGGGTTTTAGAGCATGTCTAAATATTTATTCTGGACAGGATTTACAGGATGGACAGGATTAATTTCCATCCAGTAAATCCTGTCTAAAAATGCATCTGAATACTCACTCATAACCAATTATGTGCATCGAATCGGTGTGAAAACAAATGTAAATCAAATTTTCAGACAAGCTCTTAGCGATGGAACAAGGATAGCGTGGATTGGGCGGGTACTCACGGATTTCGTATCCGTGTTAATCCGTGTCATCTGCGTCATCCGCGTTCCATTTTAGACTGAATGAAGGTGGTGCGCCTATACAAAACAAAGTCAAGATGGAAAATCCCATCGCTCACTAATAGGAAGCATTTTTATAGTGTGAAATCAAAATATAAAAAGGGGAATTATGGATTTCGCATTTACCGGGGAACAGGAACTTTTCAGGAAATCAGTCCGGGAATTTTGTTCAAAAAACATCGCACCTCGCGCTTCTGAAATAGATGAGAACGGAGAAATCCCACCCGAACTCCTGAAGGACATGGCCGACTTCGGGCTTCTTGGCATAACGATTTCACAGGAATACGGAGGCAAAGGGGCTGATTTCACAATAGCATCCATAGCAGCCGAGGAAATTGCAAGGGCAGATATAAGCATGGCCACAGCCGTGTATTATCTGGTAGAAGCAGGATGGGGATATATATTTGAAAAATATGGAACAAAAAGTGCAAAGGAAGAAATCCTGCCGCTGGTTACAGCAGGAGAGACATTTCTTGGCATAGCTTCCACAGAGGCAAGTGGAGGCTCGGATATTGCTTCAATTTCAACAATTATGGAAAAAAAGAACGGGGAACTTGTGTTAAACGGCACAAAGACATACATAAGCGGGGTCAGGGAAACAGCAAGATACGGCGGAGGCTATGTAACCATCGTGAAAACAGACCCTGAACACGGTCATAAGGGATTGTCTTTCTGTTACCTTCCTGTAAAAGATATGTCAGGTGTTACTATCAGTACAATCAAACAGATGGGAAGGGCGGGTATGTCCAACGGAATTATAATGATGAAAAATGTCAGGATACCCTATAACTATCTTATAGGGGAATGGAACAAAGGTTTCTATTACGCAATGGAAGGATTCAACTGTGCACGGACACTTGTAGCCGCAGCCTGCATCGGTGCGGCGCAAAAGGCATTGGAGGCTGGCATCGGGTATATGAAAGGACGGACTGTTTTCGGCTCCCCTCTTGCTAAGTTTGAAGGGCTCCAGTTCCAGCTTGCTGAGAATTTTATCAAACTTGAATCTGCAAGGCTTCTTGTCCATAAGGCTGCCTGGATGCTTGATCAGAAAAGGTTTAGCCATCAGGAATTAAATAAAGCAGTGGCAGCAGCAAAACTTGCGGCTCCAACTGCGGCTTTTGACATAATCAAGGAAGTAATGATGTGGCATGGCGCCTACGGATATACCAGGGAAGCAGGACTTGAGCGGGGTTTCAGGGGCATTACATCATATATAGTTGGGGCAGAAGGCGCCCAGAATATCATGAGATTGATAGTCGCAGGGGAACTACTGGGAAAAGAATAAAAGAATTCTCCATTCTGAAATATCTAACCGACACGTTCATTAATGATAATCATGATTATGTTACAAGGATTATTTAATCGATATATACATTAAATCAAAAATGAAAAAATGGAAACCATAAATAGGTAAGAGGGAATTATGAAAAACGTTAAAATATTCTCAAAATCGATATCAACTTTAATCAGCATAGTTTTACTGCTAATAACATTCCATGTTGTTGGTATAGCAGCTGCCCAAAATCAGGATACTGTATATGATGATACGATCGCAGAGCAATGGGCCGATGGTACCTGGCCATGCGGGATCAGCGGTTCACCTGCATATAATATAACACAATCCGATGCTGTTTACAGCGGTAATTATGCAATCGATGTTAACCATTACGGCCCTTCCTGTCAGGGCGGATGGGGTGCCTTTGATCTGGATAGAAGATCAGAGCAATGGACAGCCCTGTACTGGATGTATCCCAACCAATACAGGAATCTATCTTTCTCATTCAATCCCGGAAATAATCTTGATAATCTGGACTATCTTGTTGTAACTGCAGATAACGGTTATTCAGTAAAGATAAGAGATTATATCAACGGAACGGTAAATCCGGATACCTGGTACAGGATAAATATATCTCTTGATGATATTAATAAAGGAGGCCGATTTTTCAGGCTGGTTTTCTGGTTTACCTCTTCAGGTACGATCCGTTACTACCTGGATGATATTTTCCTTGAATGGGTAGATGATCCTGATCCCCCTCTTGTTTACAATCTGTCAATAACGAATATTACATGGAAAAGCGCAACGGTCACATGGCAGACGGATGAATACACAAATTCAACCCTGGGTTTTGGGAAAGATGCAATAAACTCATTTATTGAGGAGCAGGAGTTCAGCAAAAACCATAAGATCGTACTAAATAATCTCACTGCTAATACCCGCTATAATTTTAGCATCATTTCCAGGGATCACCAGGTCAATACATCTCAAAACACCGCGCAGGATCAGGGTGAATTCACAACAGCTCCTCCGGATGAAGTACCTCCGGTGATCAGTAATGTTACAGCGGCTGATATCCGGTCTGATCGGGCAACGATTTCCTGGGTTACTGATGAACCCTCTGATTCAAGAGTATATTACGGGGAAAATAATTATGGCATAAATAAGAGCGATGGCAGCCTTACCACCAGCCATCGCGTGGTTATCACCGGGCTAAAAAACCAGAGCACCTATCAATACAGGATCGTTTCCATGGATGAATCAGGAAACCAGGCAGAATACGAAGAAAATCCGCCCATGAATTTCACAACTACCATTTATCCGAAAGCGACACTGGAGGTGGATATTACAAACAAGACCCATCCATTTAGCAGGAATATCCTGGGCGCAGGTCTTGGCAACTGGGCATTCTATTGGGGAAGGCCCTATCCGAATGACTCGTTAAAATTGCGGGAGTTAACCAGGTTAATCAAACCCGGGGTTTTAAGATACGCCGGGGGCCTGGCCTCTAACAGCGTTACCTGGGACAGGAACAACACCCAGTATTATGCTGCGGGCTATTACGATACAGATGGTGACGGCCTGTTGGACGCCTGGAAGCAGCGTTCATATTATAACGAAGGTAATCCCCTGACTGTGGGATATGACAGGTGCAGCAGCCCAACGCCGACCGTTGTTCAAAATGCATACACTAAGGGTTACCAGAAGGATGAGATCGATGCACTGGCGGCATTTGCAGATTATGTAGGAGCCGATGTAATGATCGAAGTAGATATCAACACCTGCGACCCCGACCTCTGGGCCGATATGCTTCGATATACAAACATAGAGAATAATTATAATTTCAAATACTGGGAACTTGGGAATGAGCTGGATCTTGAAAGGGTCAGCGGGAAATCCGTTCCTTTCGGCCAGGAATATGTTTCCAGGTACAAGAAGTATTATAATGCATTAAAAGACGTGGATACTGATATTCTTGTTACGGGTCCCACAACCGCAGCACATGACAATGACACTTTCTGGAGGGCATATCTGGATTTTATCGATCCTCTTACACTGGATCCGGAAATTCGGGCTAACAAATCCCTTGATGTTCTGAGTTATCACTATTACCCGTTATGGAATCACAACGGCGGTGAGAAAAATTATGAGGATATGTTTGATTTTTCCTCGCGTAAACACATTGATTCCTGCGTAAAGGAAAAAAGAGAACTTCTGGATAACCGCGAACTAAATGATACCATGATCGCTGTAACTGAGTTCAACTCCATGGCAGCTGACCTTGCTACCTCATATACGTTTAATCATGCCAATGCCCTGTACATGGCCGACACACTGGCAAGGCAGGCAAATAGCGGCGCAGATATTGTGATGCACTGGGAACTCTATGACCAGCCTATCAGCCCTTCAGGGAACTTAGATACAAGTTACGGTTTGCTCAATTCCAATGGATCTTCCATATCTATAGGTTACTCGACACGAGAGATAACCATAGAGGATAAGTTCTACCCTACACCGGTTTATTACACATATTTCATGTATGCCCAATTATTCGGGGATATGCTGGTAAATTCTTCAAGTTCCATGGAAGATAACCTCTCGATATGGGCAAGTACTGATTCAGCACAGGCAAATACATTAAAATTGATGGTCGTTAACCTGGCGGATGAACCTGTTGAAGCAAACTTAAGTTTAAATGGCCTTCATCCAACAGGCGGCAAATACTATGAAATGACGAACCAGGAGTTTGTGGCCGCTACGGATAAGGCAAATGTATGGGGTGGAACATCTATCAATGGCCTTGAGATTGATAGTACTTCCGCACAGAGTATTATAGATTCGGCGCAAAATATTACTGGTTCCGGCATACCTGTGGATAATCCGGGAGATTCTTTCAAGCATGTTTATCCTGCATTTTCTGCGACAATCATCACGCTGTACACAGATGCACTATCTGAAGTCAGGTACATTAACGGTACAGTAATTGATAGCATCAATGAAACTGCGATACCGGGTGTGACTTTATTCACCAACGGAACCTCGGCAACCACTGATGGCTCCGGTTTTTATTCGCTTGCTGTTTCGGAAGGAACATACGAGGTTACTGCGAGGTTCGATCCGGAGTATTATATGAACAGTACTACGGTCTCGACTATATCGAGCGCCGTTATTGTAAATGATATTGAGCTTGTTAAGAAGCCAACCGGAAATATAAGTGGGGTGGTGAATTCATAGGATTCAGACATCTATCATAGCTCTTGCATCCACCGCTACCGCTCCGGTTTCACCCACTATCAACGGATTGATATCAAGCTCGGCAATGTTTTCTTTTTGCGCCATCCGGGACACTGAAACAAGAACAGCGGCTATCGCCTCAATATCCGCAGGTTTCCTTCCCCTGATACCTTTTAATATCGGATATCCCTTTATTTCCGAGATCATATCCAGAGCTTCATTTTGTTCTATAGGAACGACCCTGAATGAAACATCCTTATAAACTTCAACGAATATCCCGCCAAGACCGAACATCAGGGCATGACCGAACTGCGCATCCTTTTTAAGGCCAACGATTATCTCATGACCTTGTGGCGCCATCTGCTGGACAAGGATTCCTTCGATCCTTGCATCCGGAGCCGCTTTTTTAATTCGGGAAATTATTTTGTTATAGGTCGTCTTCACCTTTCCCACAACCACATTTAATTCAACGCCCCCTGCATCGCTCTTATGTGAAATATCAGGTGATGATATTTTCATGGCAACTGGAGTTCCTATCTGTGCA
This sequence comes from Candidatus Methanoperedens sp., assembly GCA_012026795.1. Taxonomy (NCBI): domain Archaea; kingdom Methanobacteriati; phylum Methanobacteriota; class Methanomicrobia; order Methanosarcinales; family Candidatus Methanoperedentaceae; genus Candidatus Methanoperedens; species Candidatus Methanoperedens sp. Next base: position 53,979 of record VEPM01000025.1, on the reverse strand, counting down.
GCGATTGCAAGGGCTTCGGTAGCGTTTTCTGCAAGGCTCTCTTTCGTAACAGGTATGCCATATTTTGAAAGAAGCTTTTTTGCTTCATGTTCCGTAAGTATTTTCATAAGCTCTCCTGGGGTTTTGCATATGCAAAATCTGTCTTTACCGTTTCAAGGAATTCCCTGTGTTTTATGAGGGCAGAAAGAGCTTTCACAGCCCTCTCAGGAACCGGGTAATTCGGGATACATCCGCTCTTTAAAAGATCCACTCCTTCCTCAGTCCCCATGCCCCCCATCCAGCATGCGATTATGGGTTTTTTTCCAATTTCCTTGTCGCATTTTTGTTTCATCTCAACCACTGCTTCAGCAGGAGGCATCGCGTTTGAGATCATTGTATGGACGTAAATGACTATGATGGCATCCACGTTGGGATCATCGTGAAGTGCTTTTATTGAATCATTATATATCCTGAATGAAACTGTTCCTGCCGTATCTATCGGATTTGAAACAGATGCAAATTCCGGGATGACTTTTTTAATTTTTTCCTTCGTTTCCCCGGTCAAATCTACAATATTTAGTCCCTGCCTCTCACATTCATCAGTTGCAACTATTGACGCTCCGCCCCCATTCGATAATATGGCAACGTTATTCCCATGTGGAAGAGGCTGGCATGAAAAGGCAAGGGCAGCGTCAAAAAGTTCATCGATCGTATCCACTCGCAATATTCCTGCCTGCCTGAAAGCAGCTGAATAAACCTCATCGGATCCCGCAATTGAGCCCGTATGTGAAAAAACTGCTTTTGCCCCCCGCTTTGACCGTCCGGTCTTGATAGCGACTATCGGTTTTTTGATGTTTCGGGCAGCGTCGAGGAACCTCCTCCCTCTCTTTATCCCCTCAACATACATGGCTACGACGCCAGTTGAGGGGTCGCTGCTTAAGTATTCGATAAGGTCAACGTCATCCGTCTCAGCCTTATTGCCGGTGCTTATCACTTTACTCAGACCCAGTTCAGTAGCGATCGTCCATTCTGCAAGGGCAAGACCAAGCGAGCCGCTCTGGGTGATAAAAGATATAGATCCCGGATGCGGAAGTCTTCCGATAATGCTTGCATTCAGCCTTGCGCGCTCATTGACAATACCAAGCGTATTGGGCCCTATCATCCGCATGCCGTATTTTCTTACGATTGAGACAAGTTCAAGTTCAGCACCTTCATTCCCGGCCTCGCTGAATCCTGCACTTATCACGACAAGACCCTTAACTCCTTTTTTTCCGCATTCTTCAGCGATCGTATGGACATATTTATAGGGCACAATTATCACACCAAGCTCCACTGTTCCTGGAATATCAAGCACCGACGGATAGGAATCAAGCCCCTGGACAATATTTTCATTCGGGTTGACAGGATATATCTTTCCCTGGAAACCGCTTAGCAGGTTTTTCAGTATCCGCCCTCCCCATTTAGACTCATTATTTGATGCGCCTATTACTGCCACTGATTCCGGTTCAAATATAGAAGATAGCATTACATTCATTGTGTCCTCCGGGGCTCAGGGGTAGAGGATACCCCGTATTTCAATACGGGGAGGAATCGTACCCCGCCCCAAAATAATACTTTCACATCGCTATCATAATGGCTATATAATCCCTTATTATAATGGAATCTTGAATGGAAAGAACGATTAAACTGAAACTGGGATTGTCTGAGGAAAATAAAGAAACGCTTAGACAGACAATGGCTTTGAGCAATCAGGTTTTCAATGAAATTGCCAGATACGGTTTTGAAAACCATACTTGCAGCAAGGTATCTGTTCACCGTGCCACTTATTACAGTATCCGGGAAAAGCATCCTGAACTTCCATGTTCTATTCTTCAAGGAATCAGAGATGTTGCCTGCGAATCTCTCAAGGGACTCGAACTTAAAAAATGTCCTGCAAGCAAACCATTCTCTGCTATTCGGTATAATAAGCGTGTGCATAGAATCAATCTTATCAAACAGAATGTTAGTCTTTCTTCGGTTAAGGGGAGAGTGACTGCAACATACTCTATTCCTGAATATTACAGGCAATATCTTAATTGGGAATTTAAAACGTCCACGTTGAGATATAACAGACAGAAGGATACTTTTTATTTGCATGTGGTTATTCATAAACTTTCTCCTGAACCCGTTGGCGATAAGGTTCTTGGAATTGATCGGGGGATCGTTAATATCGCCGTGACTTCCAATAATAGATTTTTCAATAGTAAACCTCTCAAGAACGTGAGGGCAAAGTACGCATATCTTAGAGCGAAACTTCAAAGCAAAGGCACTAAATCTGCTAAAAAACTTCTCAGGAAGATGAGCGGGAAAGAGCAACGGTTTGTTTCCGGTGTCAATCACTGTATCTCTAAGGGAATTGTGGCGATGCCTTTTGATATTTTTGCTATTGAAGATTTGACCAGTATAAGAGTTCAGAGCAGAACTAAAGGAACAGATTTTACTCGCAAACTCAATAATTGGGCGTTCTATGAACTTGACCAATTTCTCAGATATAAGGCTGAAGCTATGGGTAAATCTGTTGTAACTATTGACCCGCGGTACACAAGCCAGAAATGTTCTGTTTGCGGACATATCTACAAAGGAAACAGGAAAGGACATTCTTTCAAATGTGTTACGTGTGGTTTTCAAATACATGCTGACCTCAATGCTGCTCGGAATATTGCCGTTCTCGGTATATCTGGAAACGGGAGGCTGCCTGTAACTCAGCCGTACATCGCATGTGATGAAGTTGAAGCCCGTAAGGGAATTGAGACTGAACATAGTGATAATGCTCCGCACTTTTAAAGTGCGGAGTAAAGTTACTTCCTGTATTTCATCGCCCGCATGACACGTTGTTTTGCAATCCCGACAGCGGTTTCGCGGGGGTATGTTTTGTCGCTATACACTTTATCAAGGAGTTCTTTTGTGTTCTTCCGGATCATGCTTTTTGTCCTGTCAAGCGCGATCAATTCTGTTCCCCCATGATATTCGACTGAGGCGGTGATTACACCGCCTGCATTTGCCACAAAATCAGGAACTACCAGGATCCCCCTGTCGTGCAGCAATTTTTCCGCACTTTCGGTGATGGGGATATTTGCACCCTCAACAATCAGTTTTGCATCAATAACATCCGCGTTTGCATCACTTATCACATCAGGTCTTGCTGCAGGGATAAGGATATCCGTATTTATCAGCAAAAGGTCTGTTGTTTTTAAAACCTCCCCGTCTTTATAATTAATTACAGAACCGGTGGATTCCTTAATGCGTATCAATTCCTCGACATCCAATCCATTTGAATTATAGATCGTACCTTTAGAGTCACTTGCACCGACAAGTACTGCACCTTTTTTGGCAAGAAAACGCGCCGCAGGTTTTCCCACGTTCCCCAACCCTTCGATTGTAACGCGTGCCCCGTTCAGGTCGAGATTGATGTAATCTTTTGCCACATCCGTGCATTCAGCCACCCCGTACCCGGTTGCGCCAATTTCGTCAAGAGGGATACCACCAAGTTCTCTCGGAAGTCCCACTACGCGGGAAGTTTCATCATAAACATAAGCCATGCTTGCTTCATCAGTACCCATATCCGGACCCGGAATATATTCCAGGATGTTTTTTATGCTGCGGGCAAAAGTCCTTATTACCTGTTCCTTGTTTACGGTTTTAGGATCAGCGATAATCCCGGATTTTCCACCGCCGTGGGGAAGACCTGCCATGACATTTTTATAGGTCATGGCACGCGCAAGCCTCTTGACCTCATTCAGTGTTACATCAGGAGCCATCCTCACGCCACCGATAGCAGGGCCTGCCGCTGTGTTATCCACAACGATGATGGCTTTCATTTTTGTTCGCGGTTCATATAGGTGAACGATCTTTTCAGGACCTATTTCATCTGTTATTTCGAATATTTGTTCGTGTATTTCCATAGTATTCCTCTCCCTGTCTATATGTAATCTTGTCGGGAGTGCAAATTAAGATTGTGGTTATGTTTTGGCTATATGTTTTGACTGTAACCCCAGATCGTTTTTTATAATGTCCTTTTCAACTTCGTCTGGTTTTTTCGGAAAATTGAATATTTTTGAAAAAGTTTCATTTGCCATCGGTCGGTTGCATCCCGGACATCCGGATGTCTGGAAAGCACTTCCGTCTTCAATGATGTTAAGAAGAACTTCCTCCTGTACCCCATAATCAATAAGCGTTCCATCTTTGAACCTCATATCAGAGTAAAATGCGAGTTTTTCCATAATCAGGTGCCTTGCCAGCTGCACTGTTCGATAATGTTTTACGGTCTCACTTTCTGCTTTATCGGATGCTTTTGATTGTGTCCCTGGTATATATGTATATGAAAACAGCGCTGTATTAACGTTATTATTCCATAAATCAGAAATGACTTTTATAGCATCTTCATCGCTTTCCCCAAAACCTATTATCAAATGGGTGCCGACTTTTTCAAATACAAGGGACGCAGTTTTTATCCCTTTAATATGTTTTTCCCACGAGTAGGGTCCGCCGGTTGTTTTTCCTTTTATCTTATCAAATAATCCGGGTGTGCAGGCATCAAGGGGAATTACAAGTTCGTTGACTCCAAGTTTTTTCAATTCTTCGTACCTGATTTTACTCAGGGGGAAAACTGACAGAGAAATGGGGATCCGGCTTTCTTCGCGGATCTTTTTGATAAGGCAGACAGTATCCTCCCACCACGTATCATAAAGCGCCGTTTGTATACAGGCGCGTGCAAGGTACCCGCGTTCATATGCAATTTTTAACCGCCCGACCACTGCTTCAAGGTCAAAAGGCATGTACATGCCGCGCGCAATATGTGTCATGTCTGCTGATGAACCGGATGCCTGGGCACAGAACTGACAATTTGCCATGCAGCGTTTTTCAGTGTAGATCTGAAGATATGCAGTAGTAGGAGGCGTATCCATCTGTACAAGCTCAAGCCCGAGTACGCCAAGTGTTCCCATTGAAGCCCTGACCATTTTCATACAGTAAACTATTTGGGAAACCATAGTATATTTATTGATATGCTCGTGGGGTTGATAGCAGATGTTCATTCAAACGTGGTTGCGCTAAAAGCAGTACTTTCTGAAATGGATGCACTGGGTGTTGAAAAAATATTGCATGCAGGAGACATAGTTGGGTATAATCCTTATCCGAATGAGACGATTGGGTTATTTAAAAAAAGAAAGATCATTTCTATCCGGGGAAATCATGATAGGGCGCTTGCCACAGAAGATATATCGGGATTCAATCCATATGCTGCAAAGGCTCTTGACTGGACTGGAAAGGTAATAACCCGTGAGAATCTTGGATTTATTTCAAGACTTAAAGATGTTGAAGCAATAAGGGTAGAGGATACAAAAATAGTCATAGTTCATGGAAGCCCGAAAGATTTTGACGAGTATGTTTATCCTGAGGATGTTGAACCGGAATTTCTCACAATTACAGATTCTGACAAACTTGTGCTTGGTCATACGCATGTACAATTCAATATGGAATTTCCTGGAGGCACAGTAATAAATCCGGGTTCAGTCGGGCAGCCCAGGGATCTCGACCCGGACTCTGCTTTTGCGATTCTTGACACCGATACAATGAAAATACAGCTCAAACGAAAAAAGTATGATATAGAAAAAGTGATAGAAGATATGCAAAAAGCACATCTTCCAGAAAAACTTGCCTTCCGGCTTCGAGATGGAACTTAACAGGAATGATGCTTGATAGCCTTTGTGGGGCATGCATCAACGCATGCGCAGCATTCTATGCAATCAGCAACGCGGAGCGCTTTTGATTTGCCATCCACGATTTCAAAAACATTGGTGGGGCAGACATTTACACATTCTCCATCAGCATTGCACTTTTCTTCATCAATTTCAATTATTATGGCGCCTTCGCTATATTTCTTAACTACCATGATTTTTTACTCCGTTTCGATACTGTTGTTAATCAGGATTAAATGTTTTGGTTCAATAAATGAAAAGTATATACTTATCGACTTGATATATTGATATTATTTTCTACCATAAAAGTTACAACATTTTCAATCCAGCGCCTTAAATTATATGCATTTCTCGCATAATTCAGCAGGTCTTTTTCAAGAGATTTTCCCCATCTTACTCCACAATGTTTTTTCTTGAATTTGGTTACCTGTTCCGATGTCGCATGTGATTCAAGGTTGCGCGTCAGTACCATTAAGATGTATTGTAAGGAATCTTTCTTCATGTCAAAAATGTATATAGTAATTCTTACATAAACTTTCCGGTTTTGTTTTTGCGTTAAATAATTCCAATCTTTCTGGTTTATCTGTGTCAATTTTATTAACATCAATGCAGATTATAATTGTGCCAGAGCATATCGATCAAGAAGCATATATCCAACACAGTATATTTTATTAGACAGTTTCGATTCATATTGTTAAATTTTAATAAGTAATTATTGATAATTGCAAATGCTACCTCCATTTAAGGCCGACCTGGCATGTTAATAGCCCATTACCTGCTCAAAGAAAACTAAAGTACTGGAAACAATCCAGCACCTTTTATTTCCTCATTAGGTTTTTTCCAACCGGACATTATCTATGTAGTATTTATCTCCTGCATTTACATATGGTGCAAGGAAGAACATCAACCGACCATCATTTACCGCACCAGTGAAGCCGGTTGTGGTAAATTCAATTGAAAATTTGTACCACCGGTATACAGGACAATGTTTGCAGAATTATTCCCTTCATAGCCCGGGGAAGCTGAGGTGAATTTCCCGGTTCCGTCCGTATAGAATATCCAGGGAGTCGTTCCTGATTCAAATCCCGGATTCCTGATAAGATTGCTGGTTGCTGTCTTCGCTGCAAGTGGCAGGTAATCGATATTGTTTTCATCAAGCGTATATCGAGTATCGCATAAACCATCTGTATCTGCATCCGGGCAGGTCTGGCTGAAGCCTGTGCCGTCAGGATAAGCCCAGAAGTTGCCGCCCAGATAAGGGCCACTAGCTATGTTTGACCCCATCTTTTTTGTTATGTTCCACGTGTTCATCCGATCATCATCTATCCAAGAATTGTTTGTATTGTTGAAGATATTATTATAAATTATATTTTTGCCGGAAAAATATAGATGGATACCATAAGAGTTGTTAGAGGCAGTATTGCCAGTCACTGTGTTGTTGTCTCCGGAATAGGCAATATAAATGCCACTATTATTGTTATTGGAAGCATTATTCCCAAGCAGCGTATTGTTGCTATCGACATATCCTAGAACAATCCCATTACCCCGGTTGAAGTTTGCGGTGTTATTAGTCAGATTGTTTTCGAAGGTATAATAAAAAAGGAAAATCCCATCGCAATAATTCGAGTTTGCGATATTATTAATAAAGGTATTTCTACCACTTCTGAAATAAATCCCATAGCAATTTGTGTTTACGATGTTGTTTTTTAATGTATTTTCGCTGCTCTGGTAAGACATAATCCCATAGCCGTTATTAGAGGCATTATTGCCAATTAACATATTATTGCGGGTTTGATACAGAAAAATTCCGGACATACTGTTGTAAGAGGCATTATTGTAGAGTAAAGTGTCGTGCTCAGTACGTTCTAGAACAATTCCCCCGTCCAGGTTCAAGTTTGCGGTATTATTAGTCAGGTTGTTTCTTCCGCCAAAGTAAAAGTAAATGCCATTGCGATGATTTGAATTTGCATTGTTATCAATTAAGGTATTTTCAAAACCAATGTCCGGTGGATAATTATTGTAATAAATTCCATCCGTAAAGTTTTTCACAGTCAGACTCTTGATTGTGACACCGCTCCTTCCCGGAAGATACACGCCTCTACCCGTGCCGCTGCCCGTTAATATATGCCCATTGCCGTTTAAGGTTATTCCATCATCATCGATCTGAACTGTTTCAGCCAGATTTGTTGTCAGGGTGCATGTCTTTGTGCTATTGTCCCATGTGCCTACTAAGGTGCAGTCACCACCTGTTACATCATCCCGGATGAATATTGTACCGGAAAGAGGATTAGCGGCAATAGCAACAATGTCACTGCTTTTACTTACCTTATCTGGTTCCGGCTGGATGAATACAAAATGCGGCTTTGATATGTCCTGTGTATACGTATAGCTTCCACTATCATCTGTAGTAAAAGTCACAAGATTGTGATAATCATCCTGGTATTTTTGGTAAGTTGTCTTCGGGGCAAAACCCTTCATTACTATCTTTGTTGTAGTGGCACTAGATAATGATCCAAGGCGCATGGTAACCATTCCAGGAAGAGATTCGATGTTGAGGTTAATAGGTTCGGAACTGTCTAGCGTAATATTTAAATAACGATTATCTTTCACTTCAAAATGTGCCCCATTAGCCTCAAGTCCTCCAGGCATTTGAAGTGCATCCTGAAGTTGTGTTTGTTGGAGAGCTTCTTGAGTTCCTGTCTGTGCTCCAACCATTCCAATGCTTAGCAGTAAAAGAATAGATAATACCGTTATTTCAACTACTATTCCAGAATAATATCTACTATAATATCTACTATATGTTATATTTCTTAACATTTTTCCCACTTTATCCACTCTATAATACCCGCTCAATCCTTTTAAACCTATTCGTCAATTTTATCCAACCTGGGGTCAAAATATCCGCAGTCGCTATATCCTGTATCGCAAGTCCCGTAGAACCTGGATATTGGCTGGATTTTTATCATCTGCTCATCGTGCATCCAACAATTCTATTAAGTTCCTTTTTTGTTATACAATATCGTATAACTTATATAGATAGAATACATTATTGTATTTATGTGCCATGCTGCTGTAGAAGTAAAAAAATGGGGTAATTCTCTTGGTGTGATCATCCCAAAGGACAAGGTCGCAGAGCTGGGATTATCTGAAAAGGATATAATTGATATCAATATTTTGAAGAAAGAAAAAGTAAGCGGGTTTGGGATTGCAAAGGGAAAAAGACCATTTGAAAGAGAAGAACCTGAGCATGAAGACCTCTGGTGATGCTGTGTACCTGATAGATACTTATGCATGGGTTGAATATTTCACAGGTTCAAAAAGAGGTGAAAATGTTAAAAGAATAATAGAAAATGAAAATAATGTAATCCTCACTCCCGAATGCTGCCTGGCTGAGATAAAAGGCTGGGCTATCAGGGAAAATATGGATTTTGAAGAACTATATTCAATTGTGAGGAAAGTTTCTGATATCAGGTGTATTTTAACTCAGGATTGGCTGGATGCTGCAACGATTAGAAGTGAACTCAGGAAAACAAAAAAAGGCTTAGGTATGATGGATGCGCTTATCATTGCCCAGCAAAAGAGAATGGGCTGCAAAGTGGTCAGCGGGGATCCGCATTTTGAAAGATTGAAGGATGTGGTTTTTATATGACGGCCAATGACGGATGGATCGGAGCGAGAAAACCGATGCTTTTCTCAAGTTCAACGAGCGGATCATCTGAAATCTTGAAAAGGTATATAAATTCTTGAATCTATTAGTTAATATCATATGAAATTTCCAGTTGAAGACAAAATTGAAGTTAAATTATTAAAGGAAATAAGGGATGAACTTTTTTTTCTAACTAAGAAAATAATTATCATGGAAGAAGAAGTTGATGCAATAAGCAGTGATCTTCACATAGTTCGCCCGGAATACTTAAAAAAGCTGAAAAAAATAGATAAGGAAGGCAAATTTAATTCATACAAGAGTATTGATGAATTGAGAAACGCCATTGAAGCTGCCGATTAACATTAATAAGATGATGAAATGTATGAAATTCTAATAGAGGAGAAGCTGCAGGAAACCCTTAAAAAATTCTTTAAGAAAGATAAAAAGCTTTATGAAATTTGTCTCAAGAAAATTGAACAGATTGCCAATAATCCTGAACAGTATAAGCCTCTCAAGCATAATATGAAAAATATAAGAAGAGTTCATATCGCAAAATCTTTTGTACTCACTTTTCGGGTAGAAAAAAATAAGGTAAAATTCCTTGATTTTGACCATCACGACAACATTTATGAGAATTGAAATTAAATGCCGAATATTATATGTCCTCGAAATGGAAACCAACATTCGTAAAAATATCATGGAGATTTATTAATGGACATAAATGTCTTGGTTGCTATAATTCCTGTTTCTGGAAGTATTTTAGTTGCTTCACTATCCTATTATTTAACAAAACGTTTACAAACAAAAACTGAATGGCAGCATGAAAAAATGAATCATTATAAAGTTCTTTTATCTGCGATGTCTGATGCTGTTGTAGATGGAAAAGATAAAAAAGAGGCTAATGAACGTTTTTCATTGGCTTCAAATACAATATGTCTTGTTGCTCAACAAGATGTGGTAACTGCATTAATGAAATTTCACGATGAAATAAGGTATTCTAATCCAAACAAATCAATGGAAAGACATGATATTTTACTCAAAGAACTTATATTAGCGATAAGAAAAGATATTGGTTTATCTAAGTCTGACAATAAAGATACCTTCCTCTTTCATTTAATGGGTTCAGCACCAAAATGAAAATATCGCAACGGCGCCTAACAGCGGATAAAAGGCTTCGCGAAATTGCCTTCAGCAGTTCACATATTCGCGCAAAAATTATAATGATCAGAACTGCTGCAGTTTCATCCCCTTATTCGCTTCCAGCGCCTTCCTGTAAACCATATCCGCAGTCGCTATATCCTGTATCGCAAGCCCTGTCGAATCAAACACCGTAATATCCGAATCATTCGTCCTTGCTTTCTTCTTCCCGGTAATCACCTCGCCAAGTTCCCCAAAAATATCTTTTACAGACAGCAACCCTTTTGATATCGGCACATTGACCTCTCCTGAATGTGATGCCTGCCCGATATCATCCACAATGACCTTTGCCCGCTTCAGGATCAACGGGTCAAGTTCTTCCTTTCCGGGTGCATCTGCGCCTATCGCATTAATATGAGTTCCCTCAGATATCCATTCGTTCATTACGATTGGCTCTCTTGAAGGAGTCGTAGTCACAAGAATATCACAATCGCACACCCCCCTGATCGTTTTTTCAGGCGTGATTTCACACTCTATTTTTAATTCCATATCATCCTTGAATGCAAGCGTCTGCTTTTCAGAAGCGCTTGTGGCTTTTATCTCGTGGATATCTATAATTTCATTTATCGCCATCAATTGGCTTCTTGCCTGGTTCCCGGTTCCCACAAAACCCACTGTTTTTGCATTCTTCCTGGCAAGATATTTCACAGCCACACCCCCGGCAGCGCCTGTTCTCATATCTGTAAGATAGGTCCCGTCCATGATAGCAAGAGGCGCGCCTGTTTCTGTGGAATTCAGGATCACAAGCGCCATCACTGTTGGCAGTCCGATTTTGGGGTTATCGGGATGGACATTCACTATCTTTACCCCGGTAATATCCTGCTCTTCAAGATATCCCGGCATTGTCCGAAGGTCTCCATTGTGGTTCTTAAAATAAAGATAAAGCTTCGGAGGCATCTGCACTTTCGAAAGGCCGTGCTGCCTGAATGCTTCTTCCACGACTTTTAGCGTTCCTTTCATATCAAGAAGTGACTCCACTTCGTTCCTGTTAAGCCATATTATCCGGTTTTCCATAATAGCCCCTTTTATATTTATTTTTATTTCTATAAATCAATTACTGGTTACTGTTCATCAAATATCCCCCAAACCCGATCACCCAGAGGAGGACAGGATATGCGATCATCCTTTCCATTCCTCCGGGGCCAAGCCCCATATAATATTCCGATCCGAATAAAACAAGTGCTACCAGGCTTTCGATCCCCAGGAACACTGAGAAAAAATTAAATGGTGATTTCACAAAATTCCTGGCTGCTATTGCTGACAGGGCTGCAAAGAGAAAAGTAATAAGCGATACGATCAAATGAAGAACACCTGTTGTTTCAGGGAACAACCCGACACCGAGTGCTCCCAGTCCTGAAAGGCCGATGAGAATGGATATCAGATAGTTGTTAAATTCAAGCCAGATGCAATATGAACCCATGAGAATAAGTATGCCGAGGAAAATGGCAGATGTGTTAAAAATAATAGCGGAGGGCTGGTAAACAGTGCAAGTTTCGCGACACGTGGCCCCGAGATCGCTTATATAATTCCCGGATACGTTATACGCCGGATAGAGGATTTCTGCAAGAACCATTCCTATTGCAAACTGCATTCCGCCAACGAACATGAATGCGCCAGCCAGGCCCCTGTTGTCCATCAAATAGAAATAGTCGTTTGTGAATATAAAGGTTTTTACGAAGAGACCGGAAAAGGCCGAATATCGTTCAAAGATCTGATGATGATGTATTCTTGATAAATATTCGAGATACTATTTTATACTCGCAGGTTTAAAACATATGTTAAGTAGTCATCTTACAGAAAAAGAGACTATCTTCCAATGGATAGGTTTCGGATAGGATTAATTTCATATGATAAATATCGTTCCGCATCTTCAGGATAGTGAATAATGGAGCTGATGAATCGTGATCTTGAGGGTTTATAAATCGTTGTTTGTTATTTTCATTGTAATTTTAATCGCATTGGTTTTTTCAATCCAAATCTCAGCTCTACCTGAAAAAATTCCAAAAATAAATCCTGGACTCCAAAAAATAATTAATGAATCTCCTGATGAGATTGTTTTTGTTTCGATTTTCCTGAAAGAACAGCCCCTTCATAATATTTCCCAAAAAACCAAAGAAAAATACAAACCCGGGTTGCAGGAAATCCAGTCTGATATTCAAACACATTACAACGAAGCAAGAAAAAATGCCATAGTGAAAAAAAGAGCAGACATAAATGCAACCGGTAAGGTCAAGATTAATGAAGAGATATCTATTGATTTCACTTCTGGTTTTACAGATGCCGACAAAAAAGTTATTTCGGATGAAAATTCAAAGTTCGAAAAAACAAGGCAGGAAATGATACAGGAAATCATTAACAATACAAAAGAACAAATCCGGCCTCAACAACAAGAAATCGAAAATAAAATTAAAGAACTCGGGGGTTCAACTGAAGGAGAAGGTACTTTTTATAATGTTGTTTTCGCAAGGATTCCTGCAAGCAAAATAAAATATCTTGTAGATTTGCCTGATGTCGATTACATAGAAAAAATCAATATTTATCGGTCTTTACTTGATACGAGTACTTATTCCATTAATGCCAACACATTCTGGAGTAATGGCTATTTTGGGTCTACCTGGGGTGTGGCTGTTGCTGATACCGGAATAGACAAGACACATCCTGCACTGTCAGTCAGCTACGAAGGGGTATTCCATTCGGCAGGGCGTTTTGATCCGGACTACAATGATAGACAAATTAAAGATGACTTACAGGGGCATGGCACCCATGTAGCGGGCATTGTAAGCAGTAAGGATACTACATACAGGGGTGTTGCAAATAGTACTGTCCTTATGAACGCAAAATTTGCATGGAGAACAATAAGCAATGGCGGGAGTGGTTATGATAGCGATGCTATGGAAGCCATCGACTGGGCTATTGATAGTTCAAAAGGCGACGGGGCAGAGATAATCAGCTTTAGTTTTGGAGGTACTGCAGTATCTCCGGAATCCGGTCTGTCCCGCTATTTTGACGCAGTAGTTGATAGCCTTGGAGTTGTAGCAGTAATCGCTGCCGGGAATGATGGATATTCCGGTTCGATCAATGATCCTGGTATTTCTTATAATGCAATAACAATCGGCGCGATGGATGACAGGGGTTCTGTCAGCAGGGCAGATGATATAATTGCTTATTACAGCAGCCGTGGTCCTGTCTATGGAACAGGCAGGATTAAGCCTGATATTATGGCCCCAGGCTCATCTATAACATCTGCTTACAATAACTGGGAGGGTGTAAATCCTGACTTTGTGACAAAGAGCGGAACAAGTATGGCAACCCCCCATATTTCCGGGGTAGCGGCTTTACTAATGAGCGCAGGAGTTTATTATCCTGAAGAAATAAAGGCGCTTCTGATAAATACAGCAGATGACAAAGGCACTACGGGCGGAGACTATAATTATGGTTGGGGTTATGTGGACTTAAATCACACTTTTTTTCATACACCTGATGTAAGATCAGGAGTTGTCAATAGCTCTAACCGCTATTTACTATACAAAGGCTATTCATTTTCAGGGGATAAGGCATCTCTGGTATGGAATCGCCATGTCACTTATTCCGGGTCCTCATATCCGACAAACTACTACAGCCTCTCAGATCTGGATATATATATGTATAATGAATCGGATGGCGCATTAATATCTTTTTCTGAAAGTACCGATGAAAATGTAGAGCAGGTATTATCAAATGCAAACACCGACACTGTTTTAAAAATCAATGCCAAAAATTTTGCAGGTGGTATCTCGTCAGAACAGTTTGCACTTGCTTCTGAAGAAGGATTTAATTTAACATCCCTTCCTGATTTGCGAGTGGAAATTTCAAATCCCGATAAAGTAGTTCAAAATAATAATTTCAATGTCAGTGTAAATATTACGAATCCGGGAAATGTATCTGCCCATAATGTAAACGTTACATTGTCCTTACCATCCGGTTTTTCGATTATTTCGGGTCAAAATTACTCCTATCTGGGAAGTATTGCCGCAGGAAGCAGGAAAAATGCGAACTGGACGGTAAATTCATCCTCCACTGGAGGAAATTACTCTTTAAATGCAAGTTTCAATTCGCTATCGTATAACGAAGCTTATTCAGGATCAAATACGAGCCCTGTTTATGTTAATCCGCCGGGTTACATCAATGGTACTGTTCTGCACAACGGCACTGGAATAGCAGGAGCATTTGTTACTACAAATACCACCATCTCCACAACAACCAGTCCATCAGGATTTTATTCACTACTTGTCCCTGAAGGCACTTACAATCTCACAGTGACCAGAGAGCCGGAATTCTATCCGAATATCCCGGTAGTTACAGCTGTGGCTGGAACCACTGTGGTTCATGATGTTGTGCTTTTGAAGAAGCAAACAGGTAATATTAGCGGCGTGGTGGAAAATAGGTAAATTGTTGGATATAAATATCCAACAGAGTGCTTAGCACGTTGATTTAAAAAATTATTTTTGTATTACTTTAATAGTCGGTTTCATAACATACTTATCTTTTCCTGTAGATTGGATAGATTCCATCGCATCAAAATCAAGAATTAGTGCTGTTGTCTGGTTTTCAACAATATTAAATGGTTTAATCAGTTTGATTGTCCTGGATGGGATTGTAAGGTCCTGCTCTGTTCCATCAATTGTCACCAGGGCTTTGTTAACATTCAGCCTTACCTGAGTATATTTACCTGCCTTTAATTCTGAGCTTCCCAGAAACTCCGTTACATTTTTTATTGCTATCAGGTCAAACGTCTTCTCTTCTTTAACTACTGTGACCCATCCTGTCTCAGCCGTTGTATTTTCATCATCGCCAGGACCTGCTAAATGTACTTCTACATCAGATATTGTCACTAAAGCCTTCTGTATGTTTAAACCGGAAGGGGCATCTGTGATCTCTATGGCTAATGTCCCGGTATCTTTTTGAACGCAGCCACTTAATCCGACAATTCCAAGAAACAAAATTGTTACTAAAAGTCTATTCTCCATCGTTCTATCACTGTCCTATTATATATAGTATTTTCAAGAACTTAAACTTTTCCAAGATATTGGAAAGGCATTTATTGAGTATAAATAAATTGATCAAGAAAAGTCCTTCACTTTCAATCCGCCCCCGCAACAATTTTTAACCCCTAACAACATCTTAACACCACATGAACTTCATCCATGCAAGCGATTTCCATCTGGGCTATGCACAATATGGCCTTGAAGAACGCTTCCGTGATTATGCCCGTGCTTTCCAATCTGTCATAAAATATGCCATTGAACACAGGGCTGAATTCATTCTTATATCAGGCGACCTTTTTCATAAGAGGAATATAAATGCGCCTACCTATCTACAGGCATATAAAGTCCTCCGTGAACTCAAAGACAGAAGTCCGTCTACACAGGTCTATGCCATCGAAGGAAACCATGACCTTGCATTTCACAAGGATGGGAAAAGCTGGCTTGAGATATTGAATTCACAGGGTTTGCTAAGACTCATCAGGCTAAAAGAAGCTGATGGTGTAAGTGGCGTAAAGCTCATGGGGGATTATGTCGAGCTTGAAAAAGTCCGTATCTTTGGAGTAAGATACCTTGGCTCCAACACCAGTTCAATAATTCCCCAGATAGCAGATGAAATTAGAAAAATTACATCGGCTAATGGGGAAAAATATACTGTCCTGATGATGCATTTTGGGATGGAAGGACAGGTAAAGCAGGCAGAAGCCGGTGAAATTCCTTACAGTTCGCTTATGCAGTTAAAAGAAGTTGTGGATTACCTTGCATTGGGGCATTACCATATGCAGTATGAAGTAGATAGCTGGGTATACAATTCCGGCAGCATTGAAATGATATCCATGAACGAGTACGGGCTGCCCAAGGGTTTCTATCATGTAAGAGATAGCGGCGCAAAACTCATAACACCGATGGCCAGGCCAGTCAGGAGAATGAAAATGGATGTTGGTGGTATTGCCAATCCTGCTGCGCTTTATTTAAATATTGGGAATATCCTGAAGAAACAGCCTGCAACCCTTTCTGATAATAAACCTCTTGTTGAACTTTTATTGTACGGCGAGTTGAACTTTCCTAAATCGGATATCGATATAGATCATATAAAGAAAATGCTGGAAGAAGAATTCAAGCCCCTTGCCTGCGAGGTTAAAATAGAGAAGAGCAATTCACAATATACTATCAATGAGGGTGATGTACGGGGGCTTTCACGCGAGCAGATCGAACAACGTGTCTTTTCCGAAAGAGTAAAACTTGACGCCAGGTTCAGGGATAACGTCGATACAATAGTAAATACCATGATCGATGTCAAAAAGAAGGCTGCTGCGGGAATTGAAGAAAATGAAATAAGGACCGACCTCAGGTGGTGTTTTGAAAAAATACGCCCGCCTGCATCTGAAACTGTCAGGAATAACGGCAAACGCCAGGCACAGCAGCAAACCCTGCTTTCCCGCATGGAGGAATAATGCTCATAAAATCCCTGGAGCTTAAAAAAATAAAATCCTACTCAAATGAAACGATTGAATTTTTTGAAGGCATAAACGGCATCTGCGGGGAGAACGGGCACGGGAAAACAACCATACTTGAAGCAATAGGCTATGCGCTCTTTGATTTCCTGCCATTTAACCACGGGGATTTCCTGCGCCATGGCGAAAAATCAGGCTTTGTTGCAGTGACTATTGAGGGAAAAGATGAGATAGAATATACGATACACAGGAAAATCGGAAGTGGAAGCGATTATTTCATAAGGACTCCCATTGGGGAGATAAAGGGAAAAAAAGATGTCCAGGCATGGCTTGCAGGCAATATGTTCCGAAGTATCAGGTCAGAAGAAGAACTGCCAGCGCTTTTTGAGAATGCCATAGGTGTGCCGCAGGCTACGTTTACCACTGCCTTTCTTGAGGCTGCAAGAAACCGGAAGATCATATTTGATAATATTTTGAAAGTTGAAGAATATAAGACGGCATTTGATAATTTGCTTCCTGTAACGAATGCGATAAAAAAGACGATCGAGGAAATGGAAAGAGAACTCATCCCGCTTGCAACCCGCACAGAGAAGTATCCTGAATTGAAAAATGAAAAAGTAGCACTGCAAACTGAGATAGAAGAGTTGAAAAAAGAGATCAACGAATTAAATCAGAGGATTTCCGCACTTACCCTGAAAAAAAAAGATCTTACAGAGAAGAAGGCACATCTGGATGCTCTTAACACTCAGATCGCAAATGAACGGATACATCTTGCAGGTCTTTCAAAACAGCTTGAAAAGGCGCGCTCTGACCTTGCGCGGGCTAAATATGCAAGGGATATCAAAAATGAACTTGAGCCAGTTGAAAAAGAGTTCCATAAAAAGTCGGGAAAGCTAAAAGAACTCAATATATCACGTGCAGAACGGGATAAACTGAAAGAAAAGTGTGCAAAAATAGATCTTGAAATTGGCCGCCTTAATGAAAAATTTGAGCGCAGAAGAACGCTTTTTATTGAAAATGAGGGGCTTGAAGAGAACAAGAAACTTCTTATTCCAAAGATAGAAGCTGCGCACAAACTTGAAGAATCTATACAACTTCTTCAAAAAGAACTAAAAGAACCGATGACTGAACTTATTTCGCGTCTTTCAAACCTTCGGGAAAAAGCGCAGCTTGTTGAGAATATGAAACAGGAGATATTGCAGCAAAACCAGAAGATATCGATGCTTTTACCAATGAAAAACAGGCAGGTTGAGTTTGAGAACAGGATTAAAGAATTGAAAGATATCGAAACGTTATTGAAGAATCTGTCCCTGGAAATATCTTCCTTAAAAGAAAAGGAAGTTCTTGCCAGAAAATTGCGCGATGAGATAGCGCGCCTCGAATCACGAAAAAATGAACTTTTTCCGGTCATTGAAAGGCAAAAATCCATTTCTGAAGAAATTAAAAAATTATCAACCCTGTTTGAATCACTCACTGCTATTAATTTTCAATTAAGGATGGCACATGAAAAAAAAGAGCGCGCAAAAACCATCAAAGCAGAGTTAACAAACCTTGAAAATGAGATCGCATCTCTTATTCCGCTTGCTGAAAAACAGACTGCTCTTGAACAGGCGCAGCAGGAGCTTAACAGCAAGAATGCAGTTTTAAAATCGTCAATTACGCAGACAAAGAAAAATATGAAGCTTGCAGGAACGCATGGAGTCTGTCCGATATTGAATGGCATCAAATGTACCTCGGTAAGTGATTTTAATATCTATTTCAATGATGAACTAAATCAGAAGAACCGGGAATTAGACGGGTTAGAGACGAGTTTGAAAAACAACATAAAAGAACTTTCCCGGCTCGGTGATCCGCGAAAAAAGACACAGGAAAAACTTGTGCTGGCCGGATCAAAAAAGAAGGACCTTGAGTTGTATAAAGGAATTGAAGAAGAAATCGATGCAATCCGGGAAAAACTGGAATCTTTATCTTCATCATACACCAGGCCATTAACAGGAAGCGACGAAGAACTCAAAGAGATATCACAGAACCTGCAATCTAAAAAAAAGGAATTTGATGACTTCACAAAATCCGTCACTGAATTTCAAAATATTACGGCACTGGCAGTCTCAAAAAACAAGGACATTGAAGAATTACCTGATATTCCTGCAGCATTTATTGGAATACAGGAAAGATTATCCGGAATTAACGAAAAATCCAGCCTTAACGTTGAGATCGATTCTATTAATAACCATATCAAGAATATTGCTTCAGAGATAATATCCAGCGAAAAAGACCTGAAAGATCTCAATAATCCTTCGCAGCAAATTGTCATAATTGAAAATCTCATTGATTCAAAAAGGTCAGATATTGGTTCACACAAGGATGTGCCGCAAATGATAGATGGTTGTCTGGAACAACTTGATGAACTCAATCAAAGGTTCCATTTGAAAGATTCGTTAGGAGGCGAAAAAGGGGAAATCGAACTTGTTAATAATTTGATGGAAAAAAAGAAGCAGGACCTGAAATCGTTAGCATCTCCGGATAAGCAATTTGAAGCGCTGGATGAAAATATCAAGAAAAACCTTAAGGAACTGAAAACACTTGAAAAAGTACCGGAGCTTATGGATTCGAGCAATAAAGAACGGGATGTATTGATACAAAATCTTTTGAAATTCGAAGGGCTTGATGGAACTATCTTAGCGCTTGAAGAAGAAATAAATAAACTTGAACCCCTGCATAATAAATATTTGCAGGCTCTCCCGCTTGCATCCAGATTCGATGAATATACACGGGAAACACTGGAATTTGAAAATACCATCGCTGCAGCCGGTGCTTCTTTAAACATATCGGTCAGCAACCATGAGGCGCTTTCAAAAGAATTCAAAGAATCTGACCTTGATGAGACTATCCTGCAACTTGATGATATTGGAAAAACCGCAAGCAGTATAACAGAAGCCATAAAACAGAAGAACAGGAACCTACAAAAAATATCAAAGGAACTTTCGGAGATGGAATCCCTCATCATCAAAATAAAGGAAAATCAAAGAAATCTTGAAAAAGAAAAGGATTTTCTGTCCTTCTCAAATTTCATCCGTGACACTATTAAATCCTCTTCGGAATTCGTCATAAATGAATTTATCGGGGAGATCAGCAGCGAAGCAAACAATATCTATTGTGAAATAATGGGTAATCATAGCGCATCTCTTCGATGGACAAATGATTATGATATTGAGATCGGGTCTGGCGGGGAAATAAGCTCCTTCAAGCAGTTAAGCGGCGGGGAGCGCATGAGCGCAGCCCTTTCTGTAAGGCTTGCGCTTCTAAAGAATCTCTCTAACTGTGACTTTGTATTCCTCGATGAACCCACACAAAACATGGATGAAATAAGGCGGGAGAATCTGTCAGAACAGATAACCAGGATCAAAGGTTTCAAGCAGGTTTTCGTCATATCCCATGATGATACTTTCAACGAAAAATACGCGCACGTAGTGAAGGTCCAGAAGATCGATGGCGAAAGCAGGGTTGAATCATGCTCGACTTAAAAAATATCTCCCTTCAGTTCGATGAGAAGCTTTCCGCAATAAAATCCTATGATGCCGAACTCTCCGAATTGACCAGGGAATACAGGACCGAACTTGATAAATTGAACATAATCAACATGGGGCTTAATAAGAACCTTCCGTCTTACAGTGGCGCGAAGCTTCTTGAGCCGGGAAAACTCATTCATCCATTCCCATTCAACTGGGAAAACCGCAAGGATGCGATGGTATGGGTTGATTCTGTGCTGTCAGGTATTCCTGTTGGGGCTGTGGATGGGAGCCAGATATATTCGGATAAGAATTATGAGATACCCCTTGCTGTTATTCAGGTTTCACGTATTTTTAACAGGCACACGGAAAATATGGATTATAAGCAGGAAACTGATGCAATTATAATCACGCCGGATGAGTTTGAAGAGGCAAGCGTTTATTCCTTCGGAAGCGAATACGTCGATGCGCGCCGTTTTTCCATGGAATGCGATGGGATTGCCCGCCTGATGAATGAATATGAAAGTATCTTTATACTGCTTGATGGAGCGCTTATTCTTTCGCATATTAACGTTCTGAACAAAAATACGAGGGAAATTTATATAAAATCAATAATGAAACTGTTTGAAACTTCGGAAAAAACCGGAAATCCCGTGATCGGTTTTATTGATACTACCATGCCGCGGGACATTACGCTTATGATGCATTTCCTTTTCGGTTTGAGGAAAAGTAAACTTTCAGATACGCATCTTTTTTCAAATATGTTATGGGGAGAGCGGACAGCGGCTTTTCTCTGTGACCGCGATGACAGGCGCGGCGATGAGGCAAAATCCGTTCTTGATAATTACGGAAGATTCAATAAGGACATCGCTTTTTTTTACATGAGGACAGGCAATGGTCTTCCCGCACGTGTGGAATTTCCTGCATGGGTCCAGAAAGAAAATATGGTTGATAAGATCGCAGACCTTATCAGGGCAGAATGTATCATTCGCGGCAATTATCCCGATATAGTGATGCGGGCGCATGATGCGGCGGTGATAAGGACGAACGAGCATGAGCTTTTTTACGGGATGCTTGAGAATTTTTGTAAGGTTCATGGGATAAAGATACATAGAAGTGAAAAGGATTTTCATAAAAGTCATAAATAAAATTATCAGATAGGAGGATAAAATGACATTAGGAGACATAATCAGGGTTGAAGATGCGAAGACATATGTGGCAAAAATACCGCCTGATGCTAAAAAGGAACGCATCGGCAGTTTCATAAAAATAAAAAAAGATGACGGATTGATAGTCGGTGTGATTAAGAACATTACAAATTCAATAAGAGAAGACCTTATTCCATATATCAGTCCTGAATTGAAGGCCAAATATGCTCCTTTTAATGAGGATTTCAGGAACAGCTATTATTTTATCCACGGGCTTGGAATAATCCGTAACGGGATTGTAAAATACGATATCGATTCACCGCCCGATGTGAGGGATAATGTCGAAATGCTGGACAATGAGGAATTAAAGTCATTTCATTTTATGAACGGGAAGCCCTGTATTGCTTATTTTCACTCCAACAGCGATGCTCTTTCACAGGACGTCCTCATCACGATGGCCGACAAGATCGAGGCGCAGTGCCCTGAATGCAAAGCCATGCTTACGCTTGTTCGGAAATATATCAAGAGAGATTTATGATCGGGATTGTCAATCATTCGGATGAAGAGGGATTTTCATTCATTTCAAGCGAGCGGCTCCCTGCAGGGATGTTCGCATTCTATCTTGAAGGAGAAAGAAAGGTCCTGTGCAGGGTGAAATATGGAGTGCCCCTCAAACAGTATCCGCAGGAATTCCTTATGGATATGGAGCTTTCTCCTGATGACGTTTCGGCGTTTTATGGGTTTGATCTCCAGGATTTCAAATATTATTCATATTCAACATCAGTCGTTGGGTTTTTTGATGCATCGATGGGTGAATTCATAAATCCCAGGACAAATCCTGCCAGCGGCGTGAAAATCGACCGCGCGGGCGAGGATGTCCTGAAAGATATAAGTAAAGTAAAAGCAGGAGATCCCGGTTCTGCACTGATCGGGAACGTGCTTGGTGAAAAGACAGGGATCGTTTTATCCGTACGTGATATTGTGAGCCAGCATATATCGGTGATAGCATCCACAGGCGCGGGGAAATCATATACTGTCGGCGTTCTGGTCGAAGAACTGTTGAAGCCTTATAACATGGCCCCTGTTCTTATTTTTGATCCTCACGGGGAATACTCCACGCTTCTTGAAATTTCAAACAACGCAGAATTTGTGACTGCAACTTACCGCCCGAAAGTAAAGATAGTTAAACCAAAAGATATAAAGATCAGGATAAGCGACCTCCTTATCAGTGATTTTATCAGCATTATGGATGACGGTACGATGTCTGATAAAATGAAGACACTGTTCCGTTCGGCTTTTCATAGCCTGAAGAATAATAGTAAGAAACAGTTCATCCGCAATGAATTGAAACAGGAGATAGAGGCTCTCCGGGATAAGAATAACGAGTCCACGATCGAAGGCATCAACTGGAGGTTCGGGAAACTGTACGCACCCATTTTCGATGATTTCCAGACAATCCCCCTTGCCGATTATTTCAAAGTGGGTCAGCTCACAATAATGGATGTTTCAGGAATTGAAGAGACATTCCAGCAATTGATCGCCTCGGTAATGCTGCGCCGCCTGTTCGATGCGCGCGAAGGCACAGAGAATAACAGGTACAATGAATCCCATGTGGATAAATTCCTCCCCTATCCTGTCTTTCTGGTGATCGAGGAAGCTCACAGGTTCGCTCCGCAAAGCGGCGAAGCAAAATCCAAGAGCGTCTTAAAGACCATTCTTTCCGAAGGCAGGAAGTTCGGGATAGGCGTATGTCTCGTATCACAGCGCCCCAGCAAACTGGATGCGGATTCCCTGTCGCAATGCATGACCCAGATAACGATGCGAATCGTAAATCCCACAGACCAGCAGCAGATAGCCCAGAGCATTGAATCCGCAAGCAGGGACCTGATCATGGAGCTGCCATCCCTTGCAAAAGGCCAGGCGGTCATTTCAGGGGTGGCGATAAATACGCCTGCGCTGGTTAAGATTCGAAAGAGACTCACGAGTGATACGAAAGGGAGGAGCAAGGATGCACCGGCTATCTGGGCGGCAGAAAGGAAGTATGAGGAAAAGCACAGGGCGCCGGAAGTGAGGGCGGATGAGGAGATGGATGTGGGGGTGTAATTTTTTCTGATTCCTGCAAAATGAAGTAAAGTCTGTCGTCTTCGGGATATTCTGCATAAATTCCTGTGCGATCAAACCAAAAAAGTTAAGAACAAACACGTTCTGAACGTGAAAAAATTGTTATAGGAGGCAATCGTATGGAACTACCACCAAAGGATATGACACTTTCAGCAGGTTTGTTTGTCATATTCCTGATAGTATTATTAGGACCGTTTTTAGTTAAAAAAATTGAACATAATCTTGAAGCATTCCTGTTTTCCATGGGTATCCTTGCGGTTACACTGGATCACTTTTTATTGAAAGTATCTTCGGTAGCAGCAGATGAGATCGCACCCGGTTGGAACCTGACACTTATTGAAAAAGCAATTGTTGACCCGATAGAGATCACACTGGCCGTTCTGATAGCAGGATTGTTATTCCATTATGGTCGCAAAAGTCTCAAGGGTTTTACGGATTCTATACTTGAAAAGGTACCTTTAAAAGTTTTCGTGTTCCTGATCGTAGTTATACTTGGAATTTTATCAAGCATTGTAACAGCGATTATTGCTGCATTGCTCTTAGTTGAACTGGTCAGCGCCTTGAAGTTGAACCGCAAAACCGAGATCAATCTTGTGATTATCGCCTGTTTTGCAATTGGTCTTGGGGCTGCACTTACTCCTGTTGGCGAGCCGTTGTCCACAATTGTGATAAAGACAAAATTGCAGGAAGACTTCTGGTTCTTGTTTGATCAGATCGGAAAATATATCATTCCGGGAGTACTTGCCCTGGGAATTCTCAGCATTTTCTTTGTCGGGAAAAAAGAAAAAGCAAAAGATTCATTGGAAGCTGCAGAAGAAAAAGAAACCTTGAAAGATGTCGGGATTCGGGCATTCAAAGTGTATATCTTTGTAATGGCGCTTGTTTTCCTTGGAATCGGGTTTACCCCAATAATTGAATGGTACATTAAAGCGCTGTCACCTGAAATCCTGTACTGGGTCAATTCAGTTTCAGCAATATTGGATAATGCCACACTTGCTTCAGCCGAGATAACAAAAGGCATGGCGACCTTGCAGATCAATGCCGCACTTATGGGACTTTTGATCGCAGGAGGTATGCTTATACCGGGGAACATTCCCAATATCATATCAGCAAATAAGCTGGGTATAACCAGCAAAGAATGGGCAAAACTTGGTGTGCCGCTTGGCATAGTTATAATGGTTGTTTACTATGTCATCCTGTTTGTCCTGAAAATTTAATTTTTTCCAGGACTTTTTTTTTCTTTTTTCTCTTTATCTTCACTATTCAGCCGATGCCAAAACTATTGAAGAAACTTTTGTGATACTGTCCCTTGTCCCGATCAAAATAACAATATCCTGAGCATCCAATCGAATATCACCGGTAGGATTGGTTATAGTTTCTCTTCCGCGCTTTATTGCCAGTACCATAACCCCATAATTCTTTCTTAAACCAACCTCTGCCAGGGTCTTTCCTGCCAACTGTGAAGTTTCTTCTATTCTGACGGTCTCGATGTCAATATCAGGCAATTGTTGTTTCAATTCCGGAAATACAGTATATTTTTGCTCCTGATTGCGAAATATCCCGTAACCACCTTTGCGGATTTCACTGATATGCTTATCTATCTCGTTCACAGGAATAAAATACCGATGCAGCACCCTTGAAATGATCTCAATCGAGGTTTCAAACTCTTCAGGTATGACATCATTTGCACCAAGAGAATACAACGGATTTACTTCTTTTGTATAACGGGTTCTTGCAATGATGTACACCTGGGGATTAATCCTCCTTGCCAGTTCTACTATCCTTCGCGTGGCAGAGGCATCAGAAATAGCAATTACGATAGACAACGCGCCAATTAAATTAACATGCGCAAGTACCGCCTCTTTGGAAGCATCACCATAAAATATTGGAACACCTCGTTTTTTTTCATTTCGCACAGTTTCAGGATTCATCTCCAGAACAGCAAAGGGAATCCCGGATGCCGATAAAACTCTTGAAACATTCCTCCCGTTTAAGCCAAAACCCACAACAATAACATGGTTTTTTAGCTCTGGTTTCTTGAGGACATTTTCATGGAAGCGCCCGAACTTCAGGGTATTGGATATTGGCAGACGTTCAAAATATTCTGAAAACCTGCCGCTTCCCTGTATCATAAATGGGGTGAACATCATTGTAATGATCGAAGATGCCAGAAAAACCTGGTAATCATCGCCTGAAAGTAAACCAAGATTTATCCCTTCCTTTGAGAGTACAAAAGAGAATTCACCTATCTGGGAAAGGATTACTCCGACAAGTACTCCTATCCTGAGCGGGTAACCCAGCACAACAGGTACAAGCATCCCAACAATAAATTTGATCACAAGAATTGCAAGCACCCCCAGAAGTACATAAAGTGGATTGCGAATTACAGAATTTATATCCAGCAGCATACCAATTGAAACAAAGAAAAGAATAACGAAAATATCCTTAAGAGGAAGTATCTCACTGAATGCCTGGTGCCCGTACTGCGATTCAGAGATCACAAGACCTGCAAGAAAAGCTCCAAGTGCCAGCGATAAACCCACAAGCGATGTTAGCCATGCAGTTCCTATGCAGATCAGGACAATGCTGATCAAAAATAACTCACGGCTGTGTGTCTGTACTACATTGTTCAGTATTAAAGGAACAACAAACCTGGCTACTACGATAACAATGCCCATTATAGAAAATGCCCAGAAAAGATTTGATAAAACATTAAAAGCAGAAAAACCGGATCTTCCTGCCAGCATTGGCAAAATCAAAACTAATACTACAACGCTGAGGTCCTGAAATATCAGGATCCCTGCCGAAATCCGGCCCTGCGGAGAGTCCATCTCACCACGGTCTGAGAGAACTTTAAATACAATAGCTGTGCTGCTCATTGCAACCAGAAGGCCCATAAAAATACCTTTTTCAATGGAAATACCGAAGGAAAGAGAAATTAACAGAACCACTACAGTAGTTAAAAAGACCTGGATAAATCCGCCAAGAAACACCGAACGATTGATCCTGAAAAGTTCTTCAATCGAGAATTCAATACCGATCAAAAACAATAATAGAATTACACCGACTTCAGCCAGAATTTCGATCAGTTCCACATCATATATGATGCCAAGCATCGAAGGACCAAGCAGTACTCCTGCGATCAAATAACCTACAATTGGGGCAATGCGAAGACGATAGAACAAAAAATTAATAGCTATAGCAGCACTAAAAATAATGACAAAATCCCTCAAGAAACCAAGTTCGCTCATAGCAATGACGACATTAATAAAGTAACATTACTATAAATATCCTTGGCACGCTTTGCGATGTATGATTTGATCCTCGCAAAGTCGGCGATCAACTGTAGCTCATAAATAAGAACATGAAAAACCCGGCTGCCGGGTTTTTCATACCATGAACGGAAATTAGATGAATCAAAGACTATTTATATATAACATTACTGAATGGTTCTTTTTTGATGGGTTTTGATGGCAGCTGTTTTATGAATTCCCCGGCCTGTTCTTCACCATAGTTCATCATATTTTCTATGAATTTCGGGTTTCGATCCATCTTTGTTTCAACATCCAGTTCCCGGAGCATTTTAATGAATCTAACATTAATGCGTTTATATTTTCCTTTTTTTAATAATCCCTTTTCTATCCATTCATTTACTTTTTCAATAAAATATAACTCCTGATATAATGAAAGATTACCGGCAAGTTCATTTCGCCGATCTCGAATAGCTCCTACTGATACCGGTAACTTTGGAATTGTTCTTGGATTGATCTGTATTACCCATATCTCATCAGGTTTTACATTAACTCCATCAACAAAATCCCGTAAAGGAGGATTCTGTGAAAACAAACCGTCCCAGTATTGACTTTTCATAATAACATTTAACGTACTATTTCTCTCTACAATGAATTCATCGGTTCTACCATCATCTATTCTAAGGTTTACCTTATTTTTTTCATTGTTAAGACTCAGAGATAGATAATTTCCTTCAGTAGATGCTCTAATGATCTTATTCTCATCGGTTTTTTCAATTTTTGCTGTTTTTAACCAATCAATACCATAATTCTTTTTTAGAAAGTCAATAAATCTTACGCTATCGTTTCCCGGAATTTCATCCCAGTTGAACAAATATGTATTAACAGGTACTGCCCGAAAGAAAGTTGGTATTGCAGCCGAAGCCATGATCACATCAGAATTGACCGTGGAATTCTTAAACACACTGAAGTTACCTGATAAAACATCAACTGCCCCAATAATCAATTCAGGTCCTGGATTTTTGAATTCATTAATTTTTTCAAAATCCACTTGCTTTTCAATAAGGCTCCTCAGGTAATCCTGATAATAAGATGGGAAATCATATGGGCTTATTTGCGGGACTAAAATTTTATCCTGGATATAAGATGTTTCAACGATCCATTCATTCAAAAGCAGATCTCCAAATGTATTTGCTGAAATATCTTTCCAAAACGATTCCAGCAGCCTGATCGCCTTATCGCTGCCTTCTGTTAATAGCCCATACCAGGTCAATAAAGCGCAAATAGCGCCACCTGATGTTCCACTAAGAGCTATAATATCGTACTTTTTCTCATTTTCTTTTAGAATTCTTTTCAGCACGCCTGCGGTAAAGGCTGTATGACTACCTCCTCCCTGGCATGCTATAGCGATTTTATTTACCATAACTATTAAACTCCCCTTATCATTTAATATGATAGTAATTCTGATTTAAATAGATTATCTCTTCAGGACTACACATTCCAGGATATGTCCGGATGTTAAACTTAAACAATTACATCCGCAAGTCCCGATTTTTTCAAAATATCAACCGCTTTCCGGCATTCCTCACCTGTCAGCGCCCTGTTGATCTGAGGAAATTCATTTGCCCTGTAATGTGCAGAATACTGGAACATCAGGTTAAACCTTATCTTCGGGATATTCTCTTTTGTCCATTCAATGACAGGTCTTGTACAGCACTCGATATTGTTTGGAATAACAAGATGGCGCAGCAGTATTTCACCCCTGATATACGCGGTCTTGAAATTTCGTGTGACAACAGACCAGTAATCAGGAATATTTGAATATTTCAGGGCGCACTCATCATTCCCATATCGAAAATCCCCGAGATACACATCTACCACACCCTCAAGGAGCTTTGCGACCTCGCTGGAATAATACATGTTGGAGTTCCATACAACAGGAACATTGATCTTTAGCGCATTCAGGATTTTCAGGATCGTATGGGTATGCGGCGTGGGCGTTACGAAATTTACATTTCTTGAACCGTATGCCCGCTGCAATGTTATCCTGTGTGCAAGTTCTTCTGGCAATATTGGAATACCTCTTTTCGGCGCTGTCGAGATCTGCCAGTTCTGGCAATAGACGCAGGAAAAATTGCAGCCCGTAAAAAATATCGTATGTGAAGGCACCAGTTCCGGTTCTTCACCATGATGCAGGAACTCGGCAGAATATCGGGAGACAGCATCCATCTTGCAATATCCTGTTTCCTTCTTTTTCCGGTTTATTCCGCACCTGCGTTCACAGAAACAGCAATCCCGGAGAATTTTATCGGCAATAGCAACTTTCAGGTCAAGAAGAGAAGATGCTGCACGCGGAAGAAGTTCTTCGACAGAGTTTATATTATCTAATCTTTCCTGGAATGATTTCATGGCCCCTTCATGTAATCTCCATAGCTCATGAATATCCGAATCCCGGCTGAAATCAACATGTATGGATTGTGAAATAAGGAAATGGGATGGTAGTTTATTTCTCACCACTTTCAGGTACCTGCTAAGATAAACAGGGTCTGAAATAGAATCAGAAAAGGGATTAGAAATGGGCATTTTTAAATCTTATGACACATCATGCTCTTACCCTTAATAATGGTGTTGAGAATTTTTTCTCCACCTGTGCCCTGTGGATGGTATTATAAGTACAGAAAGGGATTATCCTTCCATCAGGTGTTGCATAATGAACCCCGCATCTCTTGATCCTCTCAAGATCCATATTATACAGATCCATGAAATGCATTGAGCCGATAAAAAGAGTATGCCTGTGGAATTCCTTGGTAGCTTCCCCTGTTCCTTCCTTCAGGACATCGATAAATAATTTTTTCACATCGATCGATTTTGGCGCCTTTGAGGCATCAATGTATCTGGGTAATGCTGATATAAGACTTCCTATCCTTTTTATTTTTCCAAGAGACTTGCCAATCCATTTATCTCCATTTAAGGCCAGGTCATCAATGTATTCAAGAAGCCCTTCCACATCAATAAAGCGGGTTATAGGAATTATTTTCCCGTTTTCAATGTAAATATATGTGCCTGTTCCGCAATGCGGATGAACCGTAAATTCAATATTCGGGATTCTTTCTTCTGCAGCCACAAAATGAGAAATCGGAACCACAAAGGGTACCGGATAGAAATCATCCGCAGTAATCGCCCCTCCTGTCTGTTCATCAATCAATCTGAATAAGTCCGAAATAGTAATCCTCTTTTCCATCCTCTCTTCTTTATGTATCCTTCCTGTAAATGAAATTGGCTGGAAATTGATTCCTTTTACAGTGTCCATATTCTTTACTGCAAAGCGGATAATATCGCCTACCTGCATATCGTTTACACCTTTTGCAAGTGTGGGCACAAGAGAAACGCTGGTAAGCCCCCCTTTTCTGCAATTCTCGATAGCTTTGAGTTTTATCGGGAGCGCATTGAAACCCCGGTTCTTGATATAGGGTTCTTCGGTCACCCCGTCAAATTGCAGGTAAACAGTATGAAGACCTGCATCGTTTAATTGCCTGCATAATTCCAGGCTCCTTGAAAGCTTAATCCCATTTGTTGCCATCTGAACCTGCGTAAAATTAAATTCACGGGCCATCTTCACGATCTCCACAATATCCTCGCGCATCGTGGGCTCACCTCCTGCGAACTGGACAGCAGGGCAGGGAACTGGCTTTTCATTTCGAAGCGTCTGCATCATTGCCCTGATCTGGGATAGCGCTGGTTCATAAAGATAACCTGATGCTGAAGCATTGGCAAAACATACAGGGCATGCCTGGTTGCAGCGGTTTGTTACATCAATATTGGCAAGAATTGTAGTTGTTTTATGAGACGTGCATATCCCGCATGACTGGGGGCAATTCCCATCAGGTCCGTTTGGATTCATTACACCGCCACCATCATGCCAGTAATGTTCAAAACGTCTGAACTGCTCCGGATCAGACCAGTAGATATCCTTGAAATGACCGTGCTTTGTGCACGTTTTTTCAAGAACCATTTTTCCATTCTCTTCAATTATCGAAGCATCGATAACTTTAAGACACTCAGGGCACACCGATTTTGTTGATCTCATAGACACACACCCTAGATTATTTAATAAGGATATTGTTATTTATTATATATGAGGTTTTCCTTGATAGATAGTATATTGACTTAATCTGAAAACCCAAACTCCCATTATATACAAACCTTTTTAGTACTTAAGGTTATCATTGTTGATAATTGGAATTAAATATCAAAGGACCAGTGATAAGAATTGGTAATCGGAGTAACACTTGTGAATGTAGTACCGGGGCAGGAAAAAGCAGCTTATAATGAGCTTGTAAAAGTAAAAGGAATCAAAGACGTATATCATGTGTTCGGAGAATATGATTTTGTTGTCATAAGCAATGTTGAGGGACTGAGCGCATTAAACAAACTCGTTGATACGATAAGGGAAAGTGAAAACATCACGGCCACTCAAACAATAGTGGGTGCTGAACTCTAAGGGATGCTTAATGGTCATTGCAGAGGAACTGGCAAAAAAGCAAAAGGCCATTAGTATCGCCGAATTTTTTGAAAAGAACAGGCAGATACTGGGTTTTGACTCAGGCACAAGGTCCCTGTTAACATCCGTAAAAGAAGCGGTAGATAATTCCCTTGACGCCTGTGAAGAGTCGGGCATCTTACCTGATATTTTTATTAAACTTGAAAATACATCTAAAACGAATTTAACCCTGATAGTTGAGGATAATGGGCCCGGGATCGTAAAGGAACAGATCCCCAGGGTTTTTGCAAAATTGCTTTATGGCTCACGCTTTCATGCGGTAAAACAAAGCCGCGGGCAGCAGGGCATCGGCATCTCTGCAACCGTGCTTTATTCCCAGTTAACTTCAGGCAGGCCCGTAAAGATTATTTCCAAAATAGATCGCGATGCTCCGGCTCATTATTTTGAACTGCTTATAAACACCCATACCAACGAACCTGAGATACTTGTCGATAAGATCGTGGACTGGGACAGGATGCGGGGAACGCGTCTTGAACTTGAGATGGAAGCTTCCTATGCCAGGGGACGAAGACAATCTGTTTACGAATACCTGAAGGATACGGCGATTGTAAATCCCCATGCCCGCATAACTCTTATTGAACCTGATAATAACCAGATAATATTTGAAAGGGCGACCGACAAACTGCCTTTGCAGGCTAAGGAAATACTGCCGCATCCTCATGGCATTGAGCTTGGTACGTTAATGAAGATGCTGCGGTACTGTGAAACAGACAGGCTTGATTCGTTTTTGCGAAGCTCATTTTCAAGAATGGGACCAAAAACCGCTGATGAGATCTGCATGAAAGCAAGCCTGGATCCTGAAACAAATCCAAAAGCGATCAAGCTGGATGAAGCAAAAAGGCTTCACGGGGCATTCAAGATCGTCAGGATACTGGCGCCGTCCACTGACTGCCTGTCTCCCATAACCGAGGAACTTATCCGGAAAGGTGTGGGGAAGGAACATACTGTGGATTTCATTGAAACTACCACGCGTCCTGCGTCTGTGCATAACGGCCATCCATTCCAGGTGGAAGCTGGCATTGCTTATGGCGGCAATCTCCCAAAGGAGGAAAAGGTAGAGATTCTAAGATTTGCAAATCGTGTGCCTCTTTTATACCAGCAGGGAGCATGCGCCATAACACATGCGATTGAGAATCTTAACTGGAGGGGTTATTCGTTAAACCAGCCAGGTGGATCATTGCCTATCGGTCCTGTAATAATCCTGGTGCATGTGGCATCAACACATATCCCTTTTACTTCCGAATCAAAAGAAGCAATAGCAGATGTACCTGAAATCATAAGTGAGGTGGAACTTGCGCTCAAGGATGTGGCGCGAAGGCTCAAGAATTATCTGTCAAGGCAGGATAATCTTGAAAAAAGGCGTGAAAAGGAAGAAATAATCTATTCTATCCTGCCCCGCATTGCAAAGAAAGTGGGAGAGATATTAGAGCGCCCCACACCTGATATTACGCCGATCGTTGCAAAAATAATGAGAAATGTATTTTGCCAGCGCGTGGTAAAGCAGAACGGGAACGGGTGCGAGGTAGAGATACATTTTAAAAATCATGGGGATTCGGTGCATCATTTTAATCTTCATGAGACGCTCCCGTATTCTATCGTATCGCCAAGTCCTGAGCCAAAAAAGATCCCTGTGGGAAAACAGGTCGATTATGTGTGGAAAGTCTCTCTTAAACCGGGTGAGCAGAAAGCCATCATCTACAGGCTGGATATCGCTCTTGAAGAGGCGGCAAAACTGCCACAGCTTGTGGTCGAGGGCATTGAGAGCGAACTTATTACAGGCGCAAAGGCGGTCAACGTATGAATGAAACTGAAAAAAGCAATAAGGAGATACGGGATTCCCTCTCAAAGACGACTTTAAAGAAACTCATCCAGGATTTCTATGAGCAATTTGAGAGCGAGACCATTCCTCATATCACGCTGCCCTCGCGAACCAAGAAGAACATCGAATTGAACACGGACAGCGACGTATGGGTTTATGGTGATAACGAGAGCATGCGCAGCGCCAAAACCGTAAAGGGCGCAACCCAGCTTCTTAAGACATCGCATGTGGTGGAACTCTTGATGAAGGGACATCTTGACCAGAATAAGAGCTCGACCCTGAGAGAATTGTATTATATCAGCGAAAACTGGGATGTCGCAAAATTCAACGAACAGGCAGAAAGCGACCGCCTGATCGAAGACCTTGAGATAATAACTGGCTTGCAGCGCGAGGATTTCCATGTCCGTCCCGAAGAGAATGGCGCGACACTGTACGGACCTATCAAGATCAAGGAATTAACAAAGCGCGGCGACCGCACCATGCACTGCCAGGATGAGGTTGGCGAGGCAGGATACCAGATACCTTATAATGTGGAGACCATAAAGTTCGTGGAGCATGATGCCAAATTCATTATAGCCATCGAGACAGGCGGTATGCAGGACAGGCTTATCGAGAACGGGTTTGATGAGAAATTCGATGCCATTCTTGTGCACTTGAAAGGCCAGCCCGCACGAAGTACCCGGCGCATTATCAAGCGCATGAACGAGGAACTCAAGCTGCCCGTTGTCGTATTCACGGACGGTGATCCCTGGAGCTTTCGCATATACGCAAGCGTAGCCTACGGCGCCATCAAGAGTGCGCATCTATCCGAGTTCATGGCAACGCCTGCGGCGAAATTTATCGGGGTGCAGGCATCTGATATCGTGGAGTACCAGCTTTCTACTGACAAGCTGAATGACCAGGACATCAAGGCGCTTGAGAGCGAGCTTACTGATCCGAGATTTGATACGCCATACTGGAAAGACCAGATAAACCTGATGCTAAAGATCGGGAAGAAGGCTGAACAGCAGGCATTTGCGGGGAAGGGTCTGGATTATGTTACGGATAAGTATTTGCCGGAGAGGTTGACGGAGATGGGAGTGATTTGAAGGCGTATACGATAATAGAGTGATGATTGAAAAAATTGCAGGCATATTAAGATGAATTATTTGTATGAAGAAGAAAGCCAATGAAGTTAATAAATCAGAAACTGTAATAAATGAAAATTCAAAAGTAACACTATTTAGTAAAGAATGGTTTGAAGATTGTAATCCATATCTGACTTTCACTGCTTCAGTTATTGCAATTATTACTTTTATAGCCTCTATGTTAATTATTAAGATTTATATTATTCCGTATATCCTAACTTCAGAAATTATCCGGGATTATGCTCCAGAAGATTATTTGATGGGTGCGAGTTTGGAGACTCCGAATTATGTATTAAAAACCACGGAAATAATTGATATTAAACCTACATCTTTACCTTTAAAATTATTTAACAGTAAAACCTTTTTCCTACCAAAAGACAGTTTTGATTTTAAAATAAATCCAAGTGACAAATATAAGTATAAAATTGATGATGTTAATAAACAAATTGTCTTTAATTTTTATGAAAGTCGTTCTGAAATAGAAAACATACAAATAAGTTTCAGCTATAAACAGTTAAGAAACCCAACTGTTATTTTATTAGACTACAGTGGTGTTGTAGTTAATACAACTATTGATGAAAATCTTATTTTAGAAAATGCAGAAAATGCTAAAATAACTTCTTATCGCGCAAATTGGATAATTAACGAGAACGAAACAGATTGGTTACTCGATAAGATTCAAAACAATCCAGATTTTATCCTTGTGGATGGAAATATAATTCGTCCGGATATAAATAGAACAAAATTAAATAAAACAAACGTTTTGATTTATAGCTGGGATATGGATTTTAAAGAAAATGAGATAAAACCGATTAAAATATTAACCAGAACAAGCGCAAATTACACAAGGTATAGTTTTAACGCTGAATACGTGAGGAAAGAACCCGCTACAAAATATGAGTTCCCATTCAAGGAAGGTAATTTTGAATGGGTTAGACCAATGATTTTTATGAAAGAGTTTCCATTCCCAAATGAAACTGGTTATTTCAATGGTTCAGGTTTTCTATCGTTCCCTTTTCCTGTAAACAAAACAATTTATGAAAAATTTTATCAAGATTTTTCAAAGCAAGGAAGAGTCTTAGAATGATAATTCAGTGTTAATTTTAAGATGATGAAGCTACAATTGAGATATTCTGACACTATCGAATATTTCAGCAACTCTCCTAAATTATATTATATACTTGGCTGTTTCTCTCAAAAACATGCGCACCATCCAAAAAATGAGAATGGCGTCTCCCTCAAATCTTTGCGCCCTTTGCGTACTTTGCGGTGAAAATAATAATTAAACCACAAATATCGCAACTCTGCGCCCTCACCTTACAGTTCCATGCCCACCAAGCACATCATCCCGGCGGCGCCTGACCGAATTATTTAGCATGGAGACTCCGCACTTCCCTCAATCACACAATGCCCGACGCCAGTCAAAGCGTGCGCATCCGGCTGCCAGTGCAATGGAAAAACGATGAAATTTTTGCATAAATTGGTACCATAAATACTTTATCTATTCAATACATATTATTGATGTACATCAATTGAGGCATTTTGATGAAATTTAAAGTATTACTGGAAAAAGACGAAGACGGCTGGTATGTGGCTACAGTGCCATCTTTACCCGGCTGTATATCCCAGGGCAAAACAGAAAAAGAAGCCCAGGAAAACATTAAGGATGCTATCGAGTTGCATATATCGATGTTGGCGGAAGATGGTATTCCGATAACTCCCCATGCCGGAATTAAAGAAACAATGGTTTCTGTTGCCATATGAGCAAATTGCCCATTGTCTCTGGACAAGAAGTAATAAAAGCACTGACTAAAATCGGATATTATGTTCGAGGTCAAACAGAAGTCATATCCTTTAAGAAACCCTGAAAAACAGGCTCTAACAATTCCAAACCATAATGAGATTGCACGCGGAACTTTAAGAACTATAATTAAGCAAGCAGGACTTACAGTGGAAGAATTTAATGAACTTTTGCATAAATAGTCATGAGCCAAATTTTGCCATAATTTGTATATCAACAACCCAGAAGACACCCTTATCCTATTCATGCGCCGCCTAAAATGAGACCGGCGCGTCCCTCAAAATCTTTGCGCCCTTTGCGTGCTTTGCGGTAAAAAAAATGAATAAAGCCAACAAATAACACAAGCCTGCGCCCCCATCACACATCCTCATGCCCCCATGCGCATCGTCCCGGCGGCGCCTGATAGCCCGAATTATTCTTGCAGTGACATTAACTGAATTTATTAGAGGATTAAAAAAATTCAATCAAAATACAAAAAATATGATTAAATCTCCCTGTAATCGTGTTTTCTGCTCAATATATCCACAATTTCGATCTCACTGCTATGTTTGTGTAAAATATAAATCACCCTGAATTTTCCGATATGTATTGACCAATATGGATTTCCTACTAATTTTTTGCCTATGGGAGCCATTGTTTTAAGTTCCAGTATCTTGGTCCAGATTTGCTTTTTTGTTTTAAGATCCTTTATTTTTGAGAAAGACTTATCGAACTGTTCTTTTATTATAAGTTCGTACATTTTTAATATTTATTTGAGCTCTGGATGTTGTTTTAGAAAATCCTCTTCGGTCATGCCGGGACCCATCCTCGCTCGTTTTAACCTTTCAAGTTCTTCCAAAGTCAAGTTCTCCGAGTCAATTATGGTATTAAGAAGGTCTACTTTTTGTAATAATTCATTATATTTACTTTTAGGTATGCAGATGGTTGAATCCATAATATTACTAATACTATCTTTATCGAATATAAAATCTTATCTTTCACACTGCAACTCTCCCTACTATGATATCATTATGCAGGTTGGCTGCACACATTCAGCTGCCTCGGCGCCATCCCTAAGATGAGAATGTTGCCCCCTCAAATATTTGGGTCAAAAGAATAGATAAAACACAAATAACGCAAACCAGCGCCCTCATCGCACACCCCTATGCCTCCATGCGCATCATCCCGGCGGCGCCTGACAGCCGGAATTTTTCTTGCATAACTGTGCCACCTTTCCAATTACGGAATCCCACCCTCAGCACAAACCCAGCTCCGGACAAACCGCGCGCATCCGGCTGCCTCGTAATCTGCTTACGGTGTGCGATAAACCAACTTTTAGAAGGAAGTTAGCTCTGCAGCTTCAGTATCAAGTGAAGTACTCATAATTTTGGAAGCAGCGCCTCTTTTTTCTTTTTCGACAAGTTTTCCAAGGCGTTCTGAAACAATAAATCGCTCCAGCATCAAAACAATCTTTGCTTTCGGATTATCATTATTAAGCTGGTAAAGATGAGTTTTTCCAACCTTTCTAACTTTTCGGATAATATCTTCTTTCAATAGTTTATTTATATGGGCATAAACCGTTGCCTTTGTCACACCTGTCATTCGAGCGATATCCGGACCCGATAAGGTATCTTCATAGTTCTCCGCAAAAGTTTCAACTATTTTAACCTGCGGACAGTCGCCAAACAATTCTGATAATACGTACATCATGCACCTATAGTTTAATATCTATTCTTCAAGTTTAGTTTTTATCCTATTTAACCCTTTTGCGCTGGATTTATAAAGTCTCTTAATATTTTGAGCCTCCAATGAGCGACATTGATTTTGATCTAACACAGGATGAGCATAAAGTCCTTGAGCTGCTCGGCAAGCTGCATGTATCACAGAATAAAAATATCAATGAAGCAACCATACGTAAAAAGTTACCTTCAAAATATCATGGCAACCTGCACGAGACTATTAAAAGCCTGCACAGTAAAGGGCTTTTAAGGTATTATCGCTCACAGAATTATTGTTTGACAGATGAGGGCAAAAGGATTGCTGAGAAACTGGCAACCGAGCTTTTTAAGAAAATATATGGCGACCTTAGAATTCTGGTAATATTTTAAGGCAAGTTAAATTTCTTCACCACGCATTTCAATCCGCATCCTAATTTCTCCGCCCTCCACACCCGAATGCCCGGCGCGGGTCGAATATACCTAAACAAGTTTCCCTGACACGTCCCCTCAGGCTGCGCTCCCTAGGCGCTATCAGATGGTTACATATAATTGTTCACAAAAAAGGAACAAAATGTTTATTATAAATAAACAATATGTTTAGTAATGATGAACGATTTACAAAGATTGTTTACAAAAAAGAATCTGGTAATCCTGAAAGACCTATCAAGTAAAAATGAAACATATATAAGAGAAATTTCAGAAAATACAGGCGCATCCCCAGCGCAGGTTCATCAGGCAATTAAAATATTCAAAAAATTAGGTTTTATCAAAGAAAAGAAGGTCAAAAATAAAAAAATCCTGTCCCTGGATTTAAATAACTTGCTTCTCAGTAAAATCAGACAGCTTATCAATATTAATGATATGCTCAACCACATTTCTTTCAAAGAACTGAATAAGCACGGGATTGTCGGCATATACGGCAGTTTTGCCGCAGGAAAAGATACGCTGCAAAGCGATATCGATATGTGGATTTATACAAAAAATCATTCAGATGCCATAAAGCTAAAAAACATAACGCGCAAAATAGAAACAGATTTCAGGAAAGAGGTAAAATTACTGCTCCTGACCGATAAAAAAATAAAAGACTTAAAAGAAAACGACCCTGAATTTTATTTCAGATTGAAACTGACATCTGCAGGAGAAGATATATTTGACTGAGCTATCTGATTGTTTTGAGCGAAAATTGCTCACAGGTGTAAGTCCCAGCACAGGACTGGCGAAAAAAAGCCTTATACAGGCTGGGCTTTTCCTGACTGATGCCGAAGATTTAGTTAAAATTGGCAAACAACGAATGGGTACGATTGCTCTTTATAATGCCTTCTTTCACGTTGCAAGGGCACTGCTTTTTAAAGACGGGATAAAAGAAAGAAGCCATTTTTGCATTGCCCGCTACGTTGAAGAAAAATATGTTAATACAAAGTTGCTAAACAGGGATTTCCTCGATTACCTCGATACCCTTCGCGATGCCAGGCATGAGACTCAGTATTCGCTTGATTTTGCGGAAATAGGGATGGATTTGCATGTTGGAATCGCAGTTTGTAGAGAATTTATGAAAGTGGTGGATGTACTGATCAAATAGATATAAGATATTTACTTTGAGTTATCAAACACCGATAAAACCACAAGCAACGCAAACCAGCGCCCTCATCGCACATCCCCGTGCCCCCCCAATGTGCATCGTTCCGGCGGCGCCTGACAGCCAGAACTATTTTTGCATGGCTGTGCCACCTTTCCAATTACGGAATCCCACCCTCAGCGCACGAACCCAGCGCCGGTCAATGCGCGCGCATCTGGCTGCCCCGCAGCCTGCAAATATATGCGAACTACTCATGGTTTCCAGACTTTGATCCATTTAACTCTCTCGAAATCGCTATCGTTAGTAGCAATGTCAAATATCCTGTATCGTTTCATAACAGACAGATGCAGCGCATCTTTTGGATGAAGAAGATATGATGTTCCAAACTCATATATCCTGAAAGCATCCTCGCCTGTGACCTCTAGAAGTTTCAGGCCGTCCAATGATTTAACATAACCCAAAAAATCTTCAAGGACAGAATAGCACTTCAGGGCGAAATCCCGATCATTTTCAATCTTTTCTCTCACTTTTCGAGAACTTCTGGATTCAAGTAAATCAAGTCCTTTATTTATAATAAGGACATAAGCTGCCTCATCAATAACTGACGGGGAAGTATAAGCCTCTACTTCTTTAAACTCAACTTTTTCCAAAAAAGCGGTTACCGATTCGCTATATTTTGATTCTGCCGCATGATAGACAAATATATTTGCATCAACAAATATTGGCTTATCTCTAAAGTTTGACAGCTCATTTCTCATATTTTTCTAAAATGCTATCCGAATAAATCTCCTTCATTTCCTTTTGAGAGATTCTCAATTTCCCACAATAGCCCTTCATTCTTCGTGTGATATTTTTTTCCTTGATTATGAGTTCTTTCTCTCCGATCTTGACTTCAAGGGTTCCGGATATTCTTGCATCATGAAGAGTCCTATAAGGAATAACAAGTCCTTCTTTAATGACATCAGCTTGCATATTAAACCTAACGCAGAATATACATATAAAACTTAACATGAAATCAAAAAATAGGCTATCAAAATTCTTTGCTATACTTTTCATTCTCTTTGAGAACAAAGATAAAAACATTTGAATCCAGGTTTACTCTATTATTAATAGCCTCTGGCATGCTTTCTCTCATTTCTGATCATTTCAACAGAATCCAATTCAAGTTTATCCGGGATATTCTTTAGAATTAGAAAATCCAGTGCAGCTTTATGCATCCTCGTTTTTGATTTTATTCTAGAAACTTTAACATTAGAATAGATACTGCTTCTTAACTCTTGCATCTCTTTTTCTAATTTTTTCATCCGGCTCATCAATTTCTGGACTTGCATAATATTCTTTATTACCCGGAAATTCATAAGCTTTCACTATAATTCTTCACACCCTTTGCGCTGCCGCTAATTATGGAATCTCACCCTCAGCCCACGAACCCAGCGCCGGTCAATGCGCGCGCATCCGGCTGCCCCGCCATGCCGCCAGCTTCGTGCCATGGAAAAACGATGAAATTGTTACCGTATATTGGTACCATAAATACTTTATCTATTCAATAAATATTATTGATATACATCAATTGAGGCATTTTGATGAAATTTAAAGTATTACTGGAAAAAGACGAAGACGGCTGGTATGTGGCTACAGTGCCATCTTTACCCGGCTGTATATCCCAGGGCAAAACAGAAAAAGAAGCCCAGGAAAACATTAAGGATGCTATCGAGTTGCATATATCGATGTTGGCGGAAGATGGTATTCCGATAACTCCCCATGCCGGAATTAAAGAAACAATGGTTTCTGTTGCCATATGAGCAAATTGCCCATTGTCTCTGGACAAGAAGTAATAAAAGCACTGACTAAAATCGGATATTATGTTCGAGGTCAAACAGAAGTCATATCCTTTAAGAAACCCTGAAAAACAGGCTCTAACAATTCCAAACCATAATGAGATTGCACGCGGAACTTTAAGAACTATAATTAAGCAAGCAGGACTTACAGTGGAAGAATTTAATGAACTTTTGCATAAATAGTCATGAGCCAAATTTTGCCATTATTTGTATATCAACAACCCAGAAGACCCCCTTATCCTGCTCATGCGCCGCCTAAAATGAGACTGGCGCGTCCCTCAAAATCTTTGCGCCCTTTGCGGTGAAAAGAATATATAAAACCACAAACAACGCAAACCAGCACCCTCATCGTCCATCCCCATGCCCCCATGCGCATCGGCGGCGCCTGACAGCCAGAACTATTTTTGCAGCGATGTTGTATATACGAACACAGATTGTGAGGATGACGCGGATACCCACGGATTTGATTATCCGTGAAAATCCGTATGATCCGTGCAATCCGTGTTCCTTCTTCTAAAATCCATGCTCTTCATTTAAGACATATTTTTACAGCACCCTTCTGAAGGAAAATAAAGGTGCTGCCAATTATGGAATCCCCACCCTGAAATCTCAGCGCTCTAACCCAGCGCCGGTCGATGCGCGCCAGATTTTTATCTATTACAAAAACTAATTTATGTTGTTACCGACTTTCGATAAGTTTATATCAATTATGTTATGTTTAAGCTAACATAATAATGTGAAAACAATAATAACACTCACAGAAGCGCTTGAAAGAATAAAGCAGCTAAAGAGCACATATTACTTCAGGCGCGAATCAGAAAAGGTTGCCCTTCCCGATTCTGTGGGAAGGGAGCTCGGTGAAGATATTATTGCGGAATCCATGTCCCCTGCGTTCGATATTTCTGCGATGGACGGGTTTGCAGTCAGAAGCTCTGAACCTTACCCGCTCAAAATATCCGGGAAAGTATACGCTGGCGACAGCATTGTAAAGATAAAGAGCGGCGAGGCTATGGCAATCGCAACAGGCGCAATACTCCCGGAAGGCGCTGATGCAGTGCTGAAAATCGAGGATGCGGAGGTTAAAAGGGACCTTCTATACGGAAAAAAGCTAAATACATGGGAAAACGTGTTCCGAAAAGGCTCGGATTACAGTGCCGGAGACAGGATATTTGAGAAAAATCACCGGATAATGCCCCAGAGCGCTGCGCTATTATATAGTCTTGGCATCGAAAAGGTTCCTGTTTATAAAAAAATCAAAGCCGGTATAATTTCCACGGGCACAGAAATTTATAACGGAATGATAAAAAATACAAGTGCAGTGCTGATACAGGGATTTTTGAAAGAATCAGGCCACGAGTCCGAATTTATAGGCGCTGTCCCTGACGACTATGACAGAACAAAGAATATGCTGCTGCAAGCATGTGAAAAATACGACGCAGTATTTACGACAGGCGGTATTTCAGTGGGTGAGCGCGATTTCGTTGCAGATATCATTGCCCGGACAGGAGAAATAGTATTCCACGGGGTCGCTATCAGGCCAGGAAAACCCTGTGCTGTCGGCATTGTGAATAACACTCCTGTATTTGCACTTCCGGGCAAACCAACAGGGGCTTTCACTGCTCTTGAAATAGTCGTGAAGAGATATTTCACGGATATGCCAAGGGCAATGCATGAACTTACGATAAATGAGGATGTTGTGCTGCCGGAAAAAGGTTTTGAATATATCCTTTTCATGAAGATAATAAATAACAAAGCCATCGGATACGGCAAAGAGATGAAGTTGGTTGATAAGGAATATAATACTGCTATAATCTCGGCATCTCCGAGGTCCTGCGTCGTTGAAGGGTATGTAATGACAGACAGGGATATTAAAAAAGGTGAGCTGGTGAATGCATATCTTTTCTATTGAAGTAAACATGAATCAACAGAAAGGCCGGACATGAGCAGCTCTGACTTTTTGATACAGGGAATTATTAAAGCGTTTGAGCTGATATTCAGCCAGAACCCATATATCCTGAGCATAACAGGCGTTTCTGTCAAAGTATCAGGCACCGCCACTATACTTGCTACCTTTACTGCAATACCATTGGCGTTTGCCATATCTTTCATGCACTTTAGGGGTAAGCAGGTCATCATCACACTGATTAATACTGGTATGGGGCTTCCCCCTGTTTTTGTTGGCCTCCTTGTTTTCCTGATGGTTGTGCCTGTTGGTCCCTTTGGGTTCCTGGATATTATTTACACGCAGGAAGCAATGATCCTTGTCCAGTATATTCTTATTACACCAATAATATCCGGCATTTCTCTTGCTGCAATAAAATCTGTTCCCCAATCGATAATCGAGACGGTCTATACTCTCGGTGGAAACAAAACAGATGCAGTGATTGCGACATTAAAAGAGGCAAGGTTTGGCATCATCACAGCGATACTTGCAGGACTTGGAAGGGGACTGGCAGAAGTTGGGGCCATTCTCATCGTAGGTGGCAACATAGCACGCACGGGAAGTGTAGGGGGAATAGGTGAAGGACTCTCTGAAACCAGAACGCTCACCACCGCAATCACATCCGAAACCAGTAAAGGCGATATCTCAACATCGATAGCTCTCGGAATTATACTTATCTCCCTTGTACTTTCCCTTAATATCCTGGCAAACTATTTCCAGAGGAGAAATTAAAATGGAGGAATTGTTCCGGATAGAGAACCTTGGCAAATCCTTTGGGAATAAAGAAGTATTGAAAAATATCAACCTTGAAATTTATCGAGGGGAGATTTTTGCTTTCATGGGGCCAAGCGGGGTTGGGAAGACCACAATGCTTCGGATCATAAATTTTTTGGATACACACTCATCAGGAAGAATAGTGTTTAATGGGAATGAATATTTGATCAATAAGAAAAACAATATCATGTCCAGGATGTCAATGCTTTTTCAGAAACCTGCGATATTCAATTCTTCGGTCTTCGATAATGTAGCCTATGGACTGGCCATTCGGGGCGCAGATAGAAACAAAATTGAAGAAAAAGTAGCTGATGCGCTAAATCTTGTGGGACTTAGAGGCTGTGAGAAACAAAAAGCTCTGACCCTTTCAGGCGGGGAAGCCCAGAGAATGGCTTTTGCAAGGGCGATTGTCTTTAAACCTGATGTCCTTCTTCTTGATGAGCCGACGGCTAATCTTGACCCGGCCAATGTTGCGAAGATAGAGGAAATTATCAGAAAGATAAGAAACGATCCTGGCACGACGATTATTATGGCATCCCACAATATGCACCAGGTCAGGCGCATCGCCGACAGGGTGGGAATTCTGCTTAATGGAGAGTTGATTGAGGTAAATACTAAAGAGCAGATATTCACTTACCCTAAAGATGCGAGGTCTTACGCGTTTATAAATGGAGAGTTTATATATTAATAAACCTTTCTTAATTCAAGGTTGCGATGGAACGAACACAGGTTAAAACAAAATTATGGCTGGTAAACAAC
The DNA here is from genome assembly GCA_012026795.1 of Candidatus Methanoperedens sp. Lineage (NCBI taxonomy): Archaea > Methanobacteriati > Methanobacteriota > Methanomicrobia > Methanosarcinales > Candidatus Methanoperedentaceae > Candidatus Methanoperedens > Candidatus Methanoperedens sp. The sequence continues at coordinate 9,024 of VEPM01000025.1, read as the reverse complement.
AAAGATGAACCAATCATGGGTGAGGGAAAAGTCTCTCTCCTTAAAGCCATTAAAGAAGAGGGTTCTTTGAACAAAGCCTGCAAAAAAACAAATATCTCTTATAAGCATGCATGGCTTCTGCTAAACGAAATTCAAGAAAGCGTGGGAGAGCCCGTAATAATCAAAAGAAGGGGCGGAAAAGACCAGGGAACATTTTTGACCGAAAAAGCAATAGACTTAATAGACGAATATAGTACATATCAAAATATACTTACTCAAACAGTGTATGATAAAACATTCTGGGAGGTGATCGGGTTGAAAATATCTGCAAGAAATCAGATGAAAGGTAAAGTATTGGATATCGAGAAAGGGGACCTTGTGTCAAAAGTCAAGATCCAGATAGAACCTGCAACAATAACTGCGGTAATAACAACAGAAGCGGTTGAATCCCTCGATATCAAAAAGAATGATAAAGTAATGGCTATAGTAAAAGCGACAGAAGTCATGATCGGAAAAGAATAAAAGAAAGAATTATTCAGAGGAGCTAATTTAACTCCACCCTTTCTCCTGTCACCATAAAAACAACGCTTTCGCACAGGTTCGTTATGTGATCCCCTATTCTCTCAAGATATCTTGCGACAAAAGTCAGGTGTTGTGCGCCAGTTATCTTTTTTGGTTCCTCGATCATAATTGTAATAAGTTCCCTTCTTACCTGGTCAAAGAGCGCATCGATCTCATCATCTCTCCTGGCGGTCTTTCTTGCAAGCTCCACATCCTTATTTTCAAAGGCATTCATGCAATCCCTGATCATTTCCTGGCAGATATCTGACATTCTTGGTATATCGATGAGAGGCTTAACGGGAGGCACATCAGCACTCATCTTCGTAATAACCGCTATTTCTAAAGAAAGATCGCCAATCCTTTCAAGATCAATAGACATTTTTAAAACTGCGATTATCAGCCGCAAATCCCGCGCCATAGGTTGCTGGAGAGCAAGAAGACGCATGCAGTTCTCCTCAATTTCATGATCCAGGGCATCTATCTCATTATCCATGTCAATGACATTCTGGGCCATCTCCACATCACGATTTCTAAGAGAAATTACTGCATCCCTTATTGCACTTCCAACAAGGTTTCCCATGTTAACTATATCTCCCTTCAACCTGTGAAGGTCTTTGTGATACGCTTCCCGGACCATATTATCCAAACCTCCCGACTATGTAATCTTCAGTGCTCTTTTCCTTTGGCTTCTTAAATATCTGATTTGTTTCTCCGAACTCTACCAGCTTTCCATACAGGAAGAAAGCCGTATGATCACTGACTCTTGCTGCCTGCTGCATATTATGCGTTACTATGACTATGGTATATTTTTCTTTAAGTTCCATCATCAGGTCTTCTATCTTGCTTGTAGATATAGGGTCAAGGGCTGAGCAGGGTTCATCAAAAAGGATAACATCCGGCTCAACAGCTAATGCCCTTGCTATGCACAGGCGCTGCTGTTGGCCGCCAGATAAGCTTGCGCCGGATTTGTTAAGGTCACTCTTGACCTCATCCCAGAGAGCGGCCTTTTTTAAGCTCTCCCCGGCGATATGATCGAGCTTCTTTTTATCCTTTACTCCACCCAGTTTCAACCCGGCCACAACATTATCACGTATTGACATTGTCGGAAATGGATTGGGTTTCTGGAATACCATACCGATGCGCCTCCTGATATCCACAGGGTCGATATCGTTACCATAGATATCCGTGTCATCAACCATCACTTTACCCTGGACTCTTGCTTTTGGTACGACTTCATGCATTCTATTGATGCATCGGATGAATGTGGATTTCCCGCATCCTGACGGACCGATGATAGCAGTTATCCCGTTTTTCTCAATACCAATATCGATGTTATGGAGTACCTGTTTGGCTCCAAACCATGCATTGAGATTTTCTACTGTGATTTTATTCTGCATTTATACTCCTTTTTACATTCCATATTTTTTCCTGGTAACAAACCTCACTCCAATGTTTAAAATAAGAATCAGGATAATCAGAATAAGAGCGCCTCCCCAGGCTTTAGCATGCCAGTCAGGGAAGGGTGTTATTGCGTATGTATAGATTTGTACTGGCATGGTAGATATTGGTTTATCTAATCCGTTAGCCCAGAACATATTGCCAAAAGATGTAAACAAAAGTGGTGCAGTCTCACCTGATATCCTTGCAATGGAAAGTAAAACGCCTGTTATTATGCCGCTTCTTGCAGTGTTTATAACGATGTATAATGTTGTTTTCCACTTTGGTATTCCTAATGCCAGGGAAGCTTCTTTGATCGATCCGGGCACAAGCCTGAGGGATTCCTCAGTAGTTCTTGTAACAATCGGTATCATCAAAACCGATAGTGCCACTCCGCCTGCAATAGCCGAAAAGCTTCCAGAATAAAGGACAATGAAAGTATAACCGAACATCCCTGCCACTATTGAAGGTGTGCCAGTAAGCACATCAGCAACAAAACTTACTATACGGCCAAACCTGTTCTGTCCATATTCTGAAAGATATACACCAGCGAGGATGCCCACAGGAAGCCCGATTAAGCATGCAATCCCCACGACTATGAATGTCCCCTGGATTGCATTCCCGAGTCCGCCTCCAGGTTCACCAACAGGCCTGGGGATCTGTGTAAGAAAATCCAGGTTTACAGCTGATATCCCGTTGATGGTTACCGTGTAGAGGATGCTCAGCAACGGGATTATGGCAATTGCCACGCAGGCAGCTGTAAGAATTGCCATAACCCTGTCTATTATTCTTCTTTTATTCCATTTCACGTCACTCCACCGCCCTCAACTTTAAGCAGCTTCCACACCAGAATCCTGGCTGCAATATTGATTATGAAAGATATGACCAGTAGCAAAAACCCGATCTCAATAAGAGATGAGATGTAAAGCTTTGAGGTAGCCTCCACAAACTCATTTGCAATAACCGAGGCCATAGTGTACGATGGTGAGAAAAGTGACTCTGATATCCTGGGACTGTTCCCGATGACCATAGTCACTGCCATTGTTTCGCCTATCGCCCTGCCAAACCCAAGGATTACAGCCCCGAATATTCCTGATCTGGCATAAGGAAGAACAGCAATTCGTGTGGTCTCCCAGCCTGTAGCGCCCAGAGCCAGGGCTGCTTCCCGCTGGTGTGTGGGCACTGTCATAATGACTTCCCTGGATACCGATGATGTTATTGGGATAATCATGATTGCAAGTATCACTCCGCCGGTGAGCATGGATAATCCATACATCGGTCCCTGGAAGAGCGGAAGAAAACCAAGGTATGTTGAAAGAGGCGGTGCAAGATAGTCGCGGATGAAAGGGGCGAGAATGAATATCCCCCAGAGGCCGATAATGACGCTTGGAATAGCAGCCAGCAACTCTATTATGAAAGATAAGGGTGTTCTCAGCTTTTCCGGGGCGAGTTCTGAAAGAAATATCGCTATTCCAAGACTAAAAGGGACGGCAATGACCAGGGCAAGAAATGATGATACGAGAGTCCCGAAGATAAAAGGCAGGGCGCCAAATACCTCAGCGACGGGGTCCCATGTGGAACCTGTCAAAAAACCCATGCCAAAAATGTCTCTTGAAAGTGCTGACCCGATAAAAAGCTCTCTGAACAATAAAAATGCTAGAATCATTATGCTAAGGGCAAAGAAGCCGATAGCAGCTTCAAAAATAAAATCGCCGGAGAGTTTACTCCGGCTGATATGGAAAAAAGACAATTTCGATCGATCCATCTAAATAAATTGTTGTCCGTTGTAGTTCATAAGTTTTATGGTTTTTTCATTAATGCTTATGACTTCGTCCGGCAGCGGTACATAGAGAAGGTCTGAGGAATATTTCTGGCCGTCATGTACTGCCCACCAGAGGAATTCAGCCAATAATTTACCCTTTGTCTGGTCTTTCTGGTCTTTATAGGCAAGGAAATAGGTAAAGCTGCCTATAGGATATGAATTATCTCCCGGGGCATTTACAATACTCACGGTTGACCAGTTTGCATCGCCTGCTGGCAGTGTCTGCACTGCGCCTGCCGCAGCGTTTGCAGTGGTTTCAAGGGTCGGTTCGATGAACTTTCCTGCTTTATTCCTGATATAAGCATATGAGATTTTCTGGAGTTTGGCATAAGCCAGCTCGATATAACCTATTGAATAAGGGTTCTGGCTTAATAGACCTGCAACGCCTTCATTCCCTTTTCCGCCAAGACCGACAGGCCAGTTAACCGATTTACCCTTTCCAGCCTTTGATTTCCAGTCGGGACTGACGGCTGAAAGATAATCCGTGAAGACAAAGGTCGTTCCGCTTCCATCGCTCCTGTGTGCAACAATAATATCTTTATCCGGGAGCTGGATACCTGAGTTAATGGAAACTATCCTCGGATCATTCCATTTTGTGATTTTCCCGAGGAATATATCAGCAACCACATCTCCGCTAAGTTTAACCCCGGTCTGTATGCCTGGCAGGTTATAAGCTACAACGACTGCACCTATAGACTCGGGTATCTGGAGGACTCCGGAAATATTTGAAAATTCCTGCTCTGTCAGGGGCGCATCACTTGCACCGAAATCTACCGTTCTTTCGGTTATTTGCTTTATACCCGCACCGCTTCCCACGCTCTGGTAATTGATCTGGACATCCGGCTTTATCTTATTGTATTCCGAACTCCATTTTGATATCAGGGGATAGGGGAATGTTGCACCTGCGCCATTTAAGGTTTCCGGGGCTTTTGTGGTCTGGTCGGTTGGTACGCCTGTCGACTGCGCAGGTTGTACCGTAGGCTGTACTTCGGCAGGTTGCTTGCTTACGCATCCCGCTAACAGCACGCCTGCCAGGATCAGAATTAGTATCATCTTTAATCTATTCATTTTATTTTTTCACCAGCAAGAATTCTGAATCAAATAATATATAGCTACTCCCAAGAATCTATAGATACTATATAAAATCAGTAAATTATGGTTCAAGAAATGATGGAGACCAACATTTACAAATCCTGCTTTCTTAATCTGTTCTCAAACAGTTCGCATTATCTGTTAATATGCTGAAACTGCACATCCCGATCAGGGTATGATACTCCTTAATGTTTTTCTTATTCCTATCGTAAATATGCGACTGATTTTGTCTTGATTTATAGATGCCAACTTATTAACGGGAGTTGCCTAAGCTTTATTGAACGCATACGATAGCAGATTCAATAGGATGCAGGGGCGTTAAACCATACCTTAAATTGCAAAATTCTCTGATTTGTACAAGGCTTTCAAGGGTATTTTCTTTCGATGAGTTTTTAAGTTCCAGGATCAAATTTCTTGTATTTGTCTTCAATATATTTTTAAATACTTCCCTGAAATTTATTTTTCCAAGTCCCAGAGGAAGGTGGCGGTCTCCAAACATTGCTTCTTCTGACTCCAGGATACCGAAGTTATCATGAAGATGCATTTGATGTATGTAGCTGCCTAACTCAAAATAATCTTCCAGGAATAGCCCATTTGCTCTGGAGGCAATAAACGCATGACCGATATCCAGATTTATCTTTAAACTTTCTGAGCCCACCATTTCAATTATATGGAAAATTTCTCCCGGGAATACACCAACTTTATTTCCTCCTTCCCTGTCAAAAAGGTTCTCTAAGAGCAGGATGACGCCGTATTCTTCGGCGAGAGCACACAGGCGAATTAAATTGAGTATATTAGAGTTAAGACACTTTCTTTCGCCATTCTGACTGCCTGGATGAACAACTACATATCCCGCTCCGATTTCTGCGGCTATCTTGACGACTTTTTCCATAACAGTGAAATTTTTTCCGTTACTGGCTGAAAAATCTATTTTTATTCCCTCGATCCTGGAATCAATGTGTGGGGCATGAATAGTAAATTCAGTGCCAAAAGATGAGGCAAGATATTTGGCTTTTGACAATAATTCTTTCTTTCTTTGTTCGTCCAGAAAATCCACCCTGTCAAGACCGAGCTCAATAATTTCCACCTCCTGAGCATCGATTTCTCCACCAAATTCTTTTATCCGGGGAGAATTCATACCTACTTTTGTATTCATATAGTTCTTTTATCGTTATCTCACAAATATATCTTAATTATTTTTAGGAGTTGTAGTATATATTTTAAAACCCAGTAATATCACTTATCCGTTTAGGTATATAACTTTTAATAATCCTCTTTAAGTCTTTCATAACTTTAGATTAGAATTTACACATTATATATTTTATCTAAATAATCTATATATTCTATATATTATCGTATAAATTAGATTTCCTTTCAAAGAAGCGCAATGCTTTCAAATCTTTTCAAGCCTTTTCCGGTGAGTACCTGATGGCCATTACCCTGATCACTCCGAGCACCAGCAGCAATGCCGAGAGTGCGAAAATCGTTTCAAATCCAAATGTTTTGGAATAAAACCCAACCGTGGCCTCACGCATGGTTATTAAAATCGTGACGTCTGTTATGTCGGTGAGCTTTATTCTTTCGAATCTGGAGTAGTCTGCAAAGGTCTTGAAGAACTCGATTACAATAAAGAGCGTTAGAACGTTAGTAACAATTTTATTAAAACCGCCATCAAGCGAGTCTATCGCAACAGAGCCTATATCAAGTAAAATCCGCAACATCCCTGCTATAAGTGCCAGCAGCAGTATATACAGGATGATGGTAACGATAGAGTCGGTAACTTTTTTAAAAATTTTTCTGTGATCTATCATTTAACCACCATCCAGAGGGCAAGTATAAGAAGAATTATTATCAGAAAAGATTCAATCTTATTCAAGCTCATTTCCAGTTTAATATGTTTATATTTTAATATATCCCATTTTAATAGATTTCAGGTTAATTAACATCATTACTGTTTCATGGAATTAATTTTGTCATAGATGCAGAGCATATGTGAAATTCTTCAGCTGCCACATGCTTTGCTTCTCTTAAGGCATCATGCGCATTTAACCCCTGTTCTACAAATTCTTCTCTTTTTTCGCAGATAAATAACAGGATATCGAGTGGATTCATAATTTCATCTCAGCCTACTTGGCTGCAAATCCTCCACGCATGAACAAGTATATCTCCTTATCTTCCTGATTTAATTCCATAAATCCCTCTTCGGTTGGATTGTTAAGTTTACCGTATGAGAGGGATTTGTTCATAATTTTTTCATTTTCTTTCATTTCTATCACAGATTAAGATTCTACCCGCAAATTTATATAATTTATCACAATAATCTATAGATACTAAATAAAATCAGTATAAATAGTGGCTTTATGCCAAATCCACCATACCGGTCTCAATATGTGCGGCTTGTATGTTGATACGATTATTGCTGAAGAAAGTGCTGGAAAAAAGATATCCATAGTCTTCTCTGTACAGGTCCGCCCAGGCACTATCCAGAGCATCCCAATCTATTTTCAGCAAGATTTTTTGACCAGGCTGCTTACCGCAAAATAAAGGATTATTTATAATGTTCTCATTTTCATTCATATCTATCACAGATTAAGATTTCATTCACGGAGTTATATAATTTATCACAATAATCTATAGATACTAAATAAAATCAGTAGAAAGACCCCTTTAATAATCTGGCATATTTCAGCCATTAACCTGTATTCTCAATCCATTTTCTTTTACCTTTGACATTCAGGATGATTTCCCCGGATACTCCGAAAAAATAAGATAGCTGTAACCCGATATACAGTCCCGCACCTATTAATCCAAGAGCTTTTGTCTTTTTTGTAGTCTTATCTATTGCCATGTACAATATGTCCTGGCTTTTTTCGCCTTTCAGGGAATTATATATCATCCCGATGCTTTCCACTGCTATTTCCCTGCTCCATGACATACATTCCGACAGGGAAGTTTTGTTTCCGCCAAAGGTTGTTTTTCTTTTAATTATGGATTTGCGAAGTTCCTCGGAAGTCCTCCCTTCAAAAATTGTGTACCCGTTGCCTATCATATCCATTGAGTGGGCATCGCTGCTTCCCAGCCGTGCCAGGTTTCCGGGAGCGAAAGTCTGCGCCATTAAATTTGAGTAGGCATCACGATGGTATGCATTGAATACTTCCACGCCATCCAGTTTTAGATGACATATCTTCTTTCCAAGGGAGGAACATTGCGGGCTGAAAGGATGAGCTGCTATGGCAACACCTCCCTGGTCGTGTATTAGGTCTATAGTCTCAGGTGCGCCAAGCAGGGGTTTGATCTTTTCCTGGATGAACAATGCCAGGATTTCACCGTCTGTGCTTGATATTTCTTCACCGATTACAACATCGATATCCTCTGCGTGTTTTTTAGCTTTAATAGCACCCTGTATCGTGTTATGGTCTGTTATGCACAGGATATCAAGTTTTTTCCTTTGGGCAGCTTCGATTGCTTTTACGGGATCTGTAACCGATTCGGGGAAATGTAGAAAGGAGTATTTTCCGAAGCCTGAACACCTGGTATGAGTATGGATGTCTGCTATACCCTGCCGATTATCTTGATTTATTTCTTCCATGCAGTACAATTATTATATTGGAAAAATAAAGATGATCTTAATAATATATATACTCTATATAGATTTTCAAGTCACCGGATTGATGCGGGATGAGAGAAATGCGATAAAAATATTCTAGCCAAATATGTTGTACGAAGAAGATGCTATAACATACAGTATAATGATAAGACTGAATCCAGAGCAGAAATAGCCAAAATTTATCGTCTCTGCAAGTTTTACAAGGGATTTTATCGTAATCAAACCAAAAATGAACGAAGCAATTATTCCAGGAATGATTAAAACATTGATTGTTTTGGTTTTCAGTAATCCAAGCAGGACTTCTACTCCTAAAACAGCAGGAATACTAACAAGAAAGCTAACTTTTAGGGCCTCCCTGGCTGAATAACCCCTGAACATCAGCATTGAAACTGTTGTCCCAGACCTGCTCAAGCCTGGAATAGCAGTAAAACTCACCTTTCAAAGATGATCGAAAATCCGCTATCTATTGCCCATATGTGTGTTAGCCTAACAAACGGTTAGTCCTATGCTTATCGTTTTTTAAAAT
>VEPM01000024.1 GCA_012026795.1 Candidatus Methanoperedens sp. | reverse complement strand
CTTTTGAATATCTAAAAGAAATATTCCTTAATAAGATAATATCTAAAGAACTTATAAAATATCCGAGAATAGATATATATCAAAATTTAGAGGCTAAGATTTTAAAAATAATATGGATGGTGATTAAGAATATAATATCTATAATCAAGATAATAGTATTAAAAAGCGATTTAGCATTTTTTATAATGATGGCTTTTTTCATATTTTATTACAATAATTATTTTAAATTTTTAGATAATTCTACTCTTTATTATTTCTATAGTTCGACAGTACAATCATTTGCAGCAATTCTTGCAATTATTTTGGCAATGTGTAGTATAGTGATATCACATGAAGGAAACAAAGTAAGGCATGATTTTGTTCCAGCATTTAAAGTATTTGCAGCAATATTTATTTTGATAATTATTTTTTCATTTGTTGGTATTTTATTGGAATCAAAGCCAGAGTTTGTCACTTTATGGGAAAATAAAAATCCATCTCAAAAATTTAGTATTCTTGTTTTCGAAATAACACTCGTATCAATACCAGCTGCGCTTATATATTTTTATAGTTTGATTACTTCATTCTTAAATGTATATTCAAAGAATTTGGAAAAAGAAATAAGTGAAAAAAATATAAAAATGAATAAAGAAATAGAAATGAAACAAAAGAAAGATAAGAAAGAAAATGATGATAAACGCTGGCGGTAACATCGAATTTCAAATTAAAATGGTTAACACTAGCAAATATGAGAAAACCTCCACATTAAATAGTTACCTTTTTGTACTCATAAAATAATCAACGAATATGACCAGTAAGGGTTGTGTGGTTCTGATAATTCTGTTCTTAAGCATAATATTAGCAGCAGCCCAGGAAGATAAACAAAACCTTGAATTGATAAAATCCATAAATGAAGTATCAATTTCTTCAGATATTTACTCTGATATCACAAATATAAGAAGCCTGGCAAATCTTTTTTTATCTGGAAAAGAAGGGATCAATTCTGATTATAACAAATTCGCAAATTCCATTAAGAAATTTTTACAGGAATTCAATGCTATTTTTCAAAAATCCAATAATTGCCAGCCTTCGGATTGTAAAGAAGTAGTGAATAGAGCAATAGAATTGCGAAATGAAGTCATCTATCTTGAAGAATTATCTAAAACTTCAAAATATCTTGAACCTTCTAAAATGGCTGAAATAATAGAGAAAGAGAAAAAATCCATAAATCGCTTTTTGGATGACCAGGCAAAAAATCTGGAAGAAATTACAGAAAAAGAAGAAGCTGTCCCGCTTAAAATAGATTATATGGAATATATTAAAAAAGCATATTGTGATTATAGCAGCAGTGAATGCCAATTAATTACACAAAAAAAAGAAAAAACAGAATCTAATTTCAAAAATGAAATGGTGAAGGCTTCTGAATATTCCAGTAAAGCTGGTATCTTGATAAGTGGATTAAAAAATGATGAAGAAGGATTTTTCAAATTATTAGGGAGCTATTCAAGATCAAAAGATGCCAAGAACAATTATGATAAAGCTTTAGAATTATACAATAGCAACGGAATATCTAATAAAACCCTAGAACGACTTCCTGAACAATATGCAAAAAACTATATGGAACTTTCAAGTAAGAAAATAAATGCACAAGATATCTCCTCCCGAATCTTTCGGGAGCTGTTAATTGTCATTATCAAAATAATAATTCCTTTATTGATCATAATGATACTCTTTATAATCGGATTTAAAAACTGGGAAAGAGATTTCACAGATTCCAGATTGACTAAAATACTCAGAAAAGATTGATATGAAAATAATTATTCTATTCTTTATATTTGGTTTCTTAATTTTTAATGCAAGTGCACGAGATTTTAATGTCAACCCTCTGAACGAAAACATCGAACTAACCTATTCTTATCCAAAAGGAGATAAGGGGTGGTCAGATCCTTATATCCAGGATTTTGACATTGAAGTATTAAATAATTTAAATGTTACATTACCGGTAAGTATAAGCACTTCTTCAAATTATAACTCTTACGTTCGTTTGACGCCTTCCGAATCTTCAATATCTATTCCTCGTTTGGAGAGAAAAAAAATAAAAATAACTGTTAAAGTTGTAGATAGCGCAGGAGAAAATACCTATTCTGAAAATATCAGATTTGCAAGTGGTTATGATACACAAAATGTACGTGTCTCGATTAAAACAAACTATCCTTCTCCAACCCTGAGTTTATTAGAAAATTACGATTTAGGTGAATTATCAGCTGGAAAAACCTATACCAAAACAATTACGATTAAAGAGGTATTAAAATTTAATGCTGCAAGAAATGTTAATCTAAGATTAAATGAAGCAGGACCGATCTATAACATCAATGTAGATCCTTCCTCTTTTTCCTATATAGATACAAAGGGAAGCGATGTTACTTTTTCCTTTATAATAAAAGATAAAGGTTTAGCGCCTGGTACTTACAGGCCGCATTTCAGTATATCTTCAACAAATAATGCAGAATTATTAAATGATTATTTTGAATATTCCATCCCCAATCCAATTGCAGAAATTTCAAAATCAGAAACAGAGCTTTTTTTCGAGTATGGCAAAAAAGAACAAAAGAATCAGCAAATTATGATTACGGAGAATGGAGGTAAAACACCCTTAGAAAACACGATAATCTCTTTTGAAAAATTGAGCAGGGAATTTGAGGGTCAGAAAAAAGAATATCAAAATGCAAACTGGTTTAACTTTCCAAAAAATATTGATTATATAATACAGGGAACATCAAAATCCATTGATATAATGATTTCAAAACCGGAAGAAGCTCTAACAGGAAAATATATCTGGGAAGGAAAAATAAAGACACAATATTCAGGAGATAAATCATTAATATTTAATTTCATAGTTCAGCCTCCTGATGTCAATAGTCTTATAAATAATTTAACAGAATTCGAGAGCACTCCTCTAGTTAGAAATTATCAGGAAGCGGATACATTTATCAAAACTTCAAAATCACTCCTGATAAAAGATGTAAGTGTGATGTCCGATATATCAAATGTTATCTCTTTAACCAATGTTGTGATTACGTATTTTAATTCCATAAATAATGCATATGAATACATTCAACAAGGAGATAATTTATATAATGAAGCTTATGAAGAATTTAGCAAAAGCAATGAGGAAATTAAGAAATTTGATACCATTCTATTGAAAACAGAATATAGTTCCCAGAGTAATGATATAAAAAATTCTGCACAAAATATTATGAGATACATTGCAATGAAACTCATCAATGGTCTTGAACAAAATGTAAATAAGTTAATGGATTCAAGCTATTCGGATGCATCCTATTTGAAAGCCTTGGAGGCAAATGAAAAAATTCGAAACATATATTCGTGGCTAAATGAAAATGATCGCGTGCAACTACATGAAAATAAAATAAATGAAATAAAAAATAAAATCGTTGAATTGGAAAAAAAAGCAAATGATATGGAAAATAAAAATAAAAATATTCATGATGAAATAATTTTAAACACATGGGGTTTGTTTGGTGAAAATTTTGTTAAAAATCCATTTAAGTTCCAGTATTTTCTGAACAATTATGTCAAAATAATCACTAATTTTAATGAGATATCAAGAAGTTATAAGCTGACTGGTAATAACAAAAATTTTGAAATATCTCAGGAGAAACTTAGTACCATAAAAACAGAGTATGAAAGATTCAAATATATTAATGGTTTATATATAATTATTTTAGTATATATATTATTTATGACTATATTAAAATCTGTCCAGGGATCAATTAATTTCATGAAGGATTTAAAGGATGTAAGATTAAATGAAATTGGACGATCGAAACATATCAAGAATCAATAAATACGGATAGCATCTTATTAATTCAGGCTGAAAATTGTCCAAATCATGAAATCTATCTTAAAATTATTGCTTTATGAGCTTGCTTCCGCTGGTTGAAGTTGATCCGATTTTTCATACCAGTGCAAAACATAAAAAAAATTGCTGCTACGCTTTGCGCTCTTTGCGTCCTTTGCAGTGTTTAAGATTCAGATTGCGAGATATAAAACGGGCGCGGAGGGATTCGAACCCCCGACCTACAGCTAGCTCCAATATTATTTAGGAGGCTGCCGCCCTATCCAGACTAGGCCACGCGCCCTTTGGGGTTTTGTCTAAATGTCAGTGGTTTGTATTTAATATATCGTATCCATCGCCAAAAACGGGACTGTTTGGAACACAAAGTTAATAATAAGTCACTTCAACCACATATTTTTCAGCAATTGCAAGTATCTTTGCGGTCAAATCATCCTTATCATGCATGATTTGCTGTTTCCTTTGCATTATTTCCCGGGAAACTTCCCTTCCCACAACATCATCAAATCCCGGCCGGACGCGAATGATAATTGACCCTTCCGGAACCACTGTATTCGGAAGTACATTGTCTATATCCCCGTCAATAATACCGATAACCGGAATACCAAGACGCGCCAGGATGTCCGCAGCAATGATCGTAGTATCATCCCCCATTGTTATGACAAGCCCCGCATCATGAACAAGTTCAAAGGTTGATTCAGCAGCGTGGTCAATTATTGCGATCTTATTGTTCGGATATTTTGAAATACCTTTTATCCTTGGTTTTGATCTTGTTCTCCTGATCCCGCCGGTTTTTACCTTTGAAGTGAAAAGATCGATTGTGCGATTTTCAAGTTTTTCAAGACCATGAGGTTTTGCTCTTATACCCTCAAGCCCTGTGATCTTTCCACCCCTGCATACGATTCCAACATCAGGGGTTATGATTTCACCGATCACCACACCATCGAGGCGGATGTTTTCACCAATGAATGCGCCTCCTATGCTGCGGATGACAGAATCCCCATCGATCCGGACATGCGAGGGTCCAGGTGTTCCCGGCTCCACAGGCAGGGGATAGTTTTCATCATATTTTGCGAGGAAGTTCCTGACAAATTCAGCGCATCGTTTTGAAGACGGATAGTAGTAGATTATCCTGCCATTACTATCCGGGCTCTCGATATGCACAAATGGCAGTAAATTATCCAGTTTAGATGCTACGATCCTGCCGAAATAACGGCCGGTATCCAGTGTTTTTCCGTGGTTAAGGAGTATTGCAAGGTCAATATCATTCTTCAGTGCGATTATAGTTTCACTGGGTGTGAGCCCCTTTGAAATATCAATAACGTTTTCAAGACCGGCATCCAGAACTGCTGTTCTTCCCATTGTCCCCCCAAGTCTTGCGATTACGTCATGCTCTTTTTTGAATATGTCGATTATCTTCCGTGCAGAACCTATATCAACTATCTCAGGTCCGTGAAGAATTATCCCTATGCGCATGCGATTGAGTAATTGGAGGTATCGGAATAAATATTTAAGTATCAAAAATAATAAAAGCTATTTATGCAACTTAAGGATATTGTCCTTGTCATTATCGCGATCATTCTTGCTTTAATTGTAATTAATATCTTATGGACGATTACTGCAATTATTTTTAAACTCGTTATATTTTTAATCGTTGTGTCTGTAATCTATTTATTTTTAAAAAAATTATAACAATATTAATCCAGATTATCAGAGCGTTTGTTAAGGATTTGATGAACAATAAAAATAACTATCCAGAAAATAATAGCTCCTATTAGAGCGCCATTCCAGTCCAGGACTTTATTGTGTAAAAGATATTTCAGGATAATAAATGTAACAAAATATGTTAATGATGCCGCAGAGGCTGTAAAATACGAGTTCGTTTTTTCCATGGATAAATTTATTAATTTATTATATCAAATATCTTTCCATTTTGTCCTGTCTCCTCTTATTTAATGCCTCGTATAGTGACTTATCTCCTGATCATACTATTCATTCGTTACCATACCACTTATGTTTCCCGTTGGTTTCTTCGCAAGATCAAGGAGTATTATAGTAGTATTACCTGAAGCAACCATCACATCTGTACTGGTATTGTCGTAGTGTGTCGGCTGTTTGCTGGCAGTGACATTGTAAGTGCCTGCAGGTACTCTCAACGAAAAATTACCGTTTTCTAATGTGATTGTGTTCGCGTCGGTGGTCGTTATTATCGCTCCTGCTAAGGCCACGCTGTTGCTTGTTACTGTCCCGTTGATATATCCCAGGGGCTGGATAACAAGCTGAGCATTCATCGGGGCACTCCACTGTTTCCCGATATCCATACCCCTGACAAATACAGTATGGTTACCGTCTGAGAGATTGCCTGTATCGAGCGTTGCATTAATGTTCTCCCAGTTTCCTTTGACTGCATTATAATAACCATCTGACGGGTCCATGGGGATTCCTTTCCCCTGGCCGGGATCAACATCTATATAGTATTCAGCCCCGCCAACACGTGAAGCTGCACCAGGTGCATCTTTAATTCTTGCTGTAACTTCAACAGGAACTCCTTTTGTGACTGTGAGTGAAACATTGTTATTTAGATAGACTGTATCGGTAGAACCCGCTGTACCAGAAAATGTCCTGTCAACATTGTGCTTTGCCAGAGTATCCAGACTACCAGTACTACTGATTCCAAGATGGCAATTGTTGCCACCACATGTCGAATAATCGGCCATGTTAGTCCCTGATAAGTTAGCTGCCCCATATTTGTCTGCATATGTCGTATGACATGAGCGGCAATTAAAGGTGACCGGGAAGCCCAGGCTTTCATTGTGCAGGTCTGGTGCACTGCCATCCACGTGGCACCCATTGCATGTTGCTTTACCAATATGGCCTGTTGTTATAAGTGTAGCATTACCATAGCTTGAATTTGATGGATTATGGCAATTATTGCAGTCTTTGTTATATGCAAGAGCATCTCCTGAAGTCATGAATCCAAAGCGTGGTTTTAAGGTCTGGTTTACTGTTTTTACGAGTGATACATTTGTTAAATAATGACTGACACTTGCATTTAATGAAAAAGCGTACAAATTGATACTGTTATTGTGGCATGTGGTACAGTTAGCAGTTGTTTCTATGTTTGTCCCGTTAGGCCTGTGATTCTTTATACCGGGAGCAGGTACATCGCCATCAACATGGCAATCTACACAATCATAAGTGTTGCTGCTGTTTGCCCCGCCCGGAATCATAAGTAAATCTCCGGTTTTGCCTCCAAAATGGCAGGTCTTGCAATCATCATCTGTGAGATTTTCCTGGCCGCCATCTGTTATATTGAGATTTATATGACGGCCAAACAGGGTTATATTAATTTCATCAAGTTCAGCATGGCACTGTACGCACCCTGTCGTAACATCAGCGGGTACATCATGCAGCTTTTGGGCATTCGTTCCGGTCACTTTTGTACCATGACACAGATAACACTTATTAATGCCCAATCCTGATGTTGAGTGGGATGGCTGCGGGGCACTGGCAAACTGGGGGTCATGATCTACATGACAATATATGCAATCGGCAACAACGCCAGTACTATTTTTTACATCCCCATACTCTGTTGTGAGGTTGTGGAAATTAGAATCATTGTTAGCCAACGGATCGGCTGTTACATCAGTCCTGGTGTGGCACGTCCTGCAATTAGCATTCTCCGGGAATGAAGCATTTGAACTATTGTGGTAGAATGAAGGAATTGAACGATTCGAAGCCTGGAAGGGTGAGGATGCATCCGGACCATGGCAATAATCACAATAATTCTGGGTCAGTATGATTGGTTTTTGCAGATAATGAGATGTAATTTTAGAATAATTCTGGCCTCTGTCATTCAAGCCAGGATCAAGTTTAACAAGATCATGACAATCCTCACACGAAGTTTTGTTAGTCTTTCCAGGTCTATGTGATATAACATCAGGCGCACCGGGTAAGCTATTATTTTCGTGACAATCTTCGCAATAATATGTGTTATTACGATTTGCTCCACCTGGAACCATATCCAGCTCTCCTGTCTGACTTCCAAAGTGACATGTCTTGCAGTCATCATCCGTGATATTGTCCTGACCGCCTGTTAAATTTATATTCATGTGAGAACCAAACACACTTACATTAACTTCATTTTGTTGATGGCACGAAATACAATCTGTCGTAATATTTGAACGAACATCATGCAACTTTTGTACGTTCGTTCCAGTTACTTTGTTGCCATGGCACAGGTAGCAATGAGTCAAATTCATCCCTGTTATATTATGAGACGGTGAAGGTGCATTTACAAATGTAGTGTTGTGATCTACATGACAATCTACACAATTAGCAACAACGCCAGTATCATTAATTTTTACATCCCCATACTCTGTTGTGAGATTGTGGAAATTAGAATCATTCTTAGCTAACGGATCGGCTGTTACATCAGTCCTGGTGTGGCATGTCCTGCAGGTAGAATTACCAGAGAATGAATCATTCGAACTATTGTGGTAAAATGAAGTGATATTTCTATATGGGGCCTGGAATAAAGAGGAGGCATCAGGACCGTGACAGTAGTCACAATAATTTTCTGTCGGAACTAAAGGTAACTGGGCGTAGTGTGAAGTAATATTTGGGTACTCCTGGTCATCATCGTTCAAACCCGGATTAAGTTTAACAAGGTCATGACAGGCCTCACATGAGGTTTTATTTGTCTTTTCAGGTTTATGCGATATTACTTTAGGAGCATCGGGTACAATACCGGGTATCTGCACATGGCATTCAACACATGTATATTTATTGGATTTATTCATGTTCCTGTTATAATGGCATGTCCAGCAATCGCTGTTATTGACAGATCCGCTTCCGTTCGACGTATTAATATCGACATGGACCCCCCGGGCAAAAGCGGTCACATTGAAATCTTTTGTCATATTGGTCGAATGACAGGAAACACACCCCTGAAATAGCTTTATTTCTGTTCTGTAATAATTTGTAAACGTGGTTCCATTGGAATGGCATGCACCATTGCAAATATAATCCTTATTAGATGTATTCTTGTAATCCCTGCTTTTTATGAATCCATAATCGCCATTCGTATCATTGCTGTATGAAATAGCCATACTATCCCTTGTCATCTTCGGGTAGTTAGTTCCATGAACATTATGACAGGCAACACATGAATAATAAGAGTCTTTTATCCCATCATGATTAGAGTCAAAATAAGCAGAGCCGTTGTGCAGAATGCTTCCAAAATCATCCAGATGATCCCAGTGAATATTTGCCGGGAAACTTCCTGCGTCCGGTTGGCCGTTGGGATTCGTATTAATAAAATTAGTTCCCATACTGCTTACTATGATAGGATCATTCATATGGTCCGGGCTTAAACCCGAAACATATTCAGATGTTATACCAACAACCTTTTCTTCCGCATGACAGAAATAACATAGAGAAAAATATTCGGAATAATATTTCGTTAATATCGGCCCGGTCAAATTACTTCCATTAAATTGTCTTATGAATTGGCCATGACCCGGATCACCAGGTTGAGGAGTGGTTGAATTTACGTGACAGTCAATGCATTCAAGAATATTATGAGGATTTGAATTATATAGAGACTGATTGACAGACCTGTTTTCTGTGGCATGACAGGCAAAACACTCATCGTTGGGAGATGAAGCTGAAGTACTCGAAAATCCCAGTAAGAACAAACCGATTACAACAAGCAACAATTTAATTCTGTTGACATTTTTTAAGATTATCCCTGGTTCCGACATTATTTTACACCCTATCCTGAAAATCCTTTTATCGAATTAAATTAATTATTATATATAGGTTTCTAAATTGTTTGGTTTTGCAGGATTCTGAAATTATTTCGTTGGAATCCTACTAAAAATGAAAGTCAGGACCCTGCCTACCGTATTTCGTTTTATAATAATATTTTATCTATATGCTACTCACCACACCACTTATATTTCCCGTTGGTTTCTTCGCAAGATCAAGGAGTATTGTAGTAATATTACCCGGAACAACCACCACACCCATACTGGTATTGTCGTAGTGCGTCGGCTGCTTGCTGGCAGTGACATTGTAAGTGCCTGCAGGTACTCTCAACGAAAAATTACCATCTGCTGATGTGGTTGTGTTCGCGCCGGTTGTCGTTATTATCGCACCTGCTAAGGGCACGCCGCTGCTTGTTGCTGTCCCGTTGATATATCCAAGAGATTGGACAAAGAGCGTTGCATTCTTTGAGGGACTCCACTGTTTCCCGATATCAACACTCCTGACAAATATAGTATGGTTACCATCTGAGAGGCTGCCTGTATCGATTGTTACATTAATATTCTCCCAGTTTCCCCTGGCTGCATCATACAAGCCGTCCGCTGCTGACATAGGAATTCCTTTTCCCTGGCCGGGATCGATATCGATATAATATTCAGCCCCACCAACACGTGAAGCAGCGCCAGGTGCATCTTTAACCCTTGCTGTAACTTCAACAGTAGTTCCTTTTGTAACTGTGAGTGAAACATTGTTATTTAGATAAACTGTATCGGTAGAACCTCCTGTACCCGGATATGTCCTGTCAGCATTATGCCTTGCCAGGGTATCCAGGCTATTGGAAATATCAGTGCCATGGCAATTTCCCCCATTACATGTTGAATAATCGACCATGGGCGTCCCTGTGAGGTTCGGCGCATTATATTTTGATGCGTATGTTGTGTGGCATGATTTACATGAGGTCGTTAACGGCATTCCAAGCGAACTATTATGCAGGTCAGACGCACTGCCATTTACATGGCACCCATTGCATGTACCGCGTCCGGTGTGGGATTTTGTAATAAGTGTGCCATTGCCATAGCTTGAATTGGATGGATTATGACAGGAATTGCATTCTTTATTATATTCCAGGGAATCTGCCTGGGTGAAGAATCCGAACCTGGGAATTGCAGTCTGGTTGACAGTTGGATGCAATATTGATCTATTTGTGACATAATGGCTGACACTTGCATTTTTATTATATTCAAATGTATTGATACTATTGTTATGGCATGTGGTACAGTTAGCAGTTGTTTTTATGTTTGTCCCGCCAGGTCTGTGATTTACTATTTCAGGAGCCGGGAAGTTTCCTTCCAGATGACAATCATTACATGCGCGTGTAGGAGTTGTCCATTCCGGATTATCCATTAATGAAGTATTATAATGGCATGCAACACAGTCATTATTATCCAATATGTCAGACCCGTTCGTGGTATCCAGGTTCTTATGTTTTCCAAATGAGGTATTGACGATCCCCGGATATTTATCAGGGTCATCCACCGGCCCTGTTGGCCTGCCATCATGGCAGTTCAGGCATTCACTCCCGCCTGATCCTGTGGTAACACCATGCATGAACTTTTTTGTATTATTGGCTTTTCCATGGCATCTTGTACATTCATTATCCGAATAGTCAGAAAGGCCATGATCATAATAAATAACCCCGTCATTGGAAGTCGCATAGTTCCCATAGCTTGCGTTTCCGGTTATCTCCGGAGGCACAGGAAGACCCATTTCGATAAAAGTATTGACCATGTCATTGTATGTGACATTCCCGGATACATATCCCTGGTAATGGCATGCAGCACACCAGTATGAGCCTGACAGGCTATTATTTGCAGTATTATTGCCTGCTATCGCTGCTATCCTTCCGAGGGGATTATGGCTGCTGAAGTTTTTCGAAATGGTATGACAGTACTGGCAGGCTTCATAATTATTATTCCAGTATGCAGTGGTCTTGTTCCATTTCCTTCCTGCTATATTGCTTGTACTATGCTGCAATCCGGGTATCTGGACAGCCGAAATGTTGCTTTCCGGCCCTGTAAGATTCAATCCTTTACCATAGGTATCAGATAGTGAATCTGCAAAAGTGGAATCCTGGTGGCACATGCTGCAATCTTTTATTCTCGTCATGTTTGCAGGAGTATGGCCGTGACAGGCGGTGCAGTTCATGTCAAGATGCGGCGTGACCTGGGTAGATACCATATAGCTGCCATTCTGCAACAGGGTAGCTGCTGAACTTTCGTTATAGTGACATATAACACAATCCGTATTATTCCCGCCATAGTAAACAAGACGTTCTGCGCTATGGGAATGGCATACGGTACAGGCCGTCTGTCCATGTCCCATTACCTGGGGAGAATGCACAATGGATATGGAGGTGGAATTATCTACGATTTCCGTTCGTTTTGAATCAGGATGTGTATTTTCGATCAGTGAAATGTTCTTACTCGAGTTCTGGTGACATGATTCACAAATTGTTCCTTCTGTGAAATCAAACCCATTGAAATACGAAGGTGTATGATCATGACATTCCCTGCAGCTTGCATTGCCATGCCCCAGCACCTGCGGCGCAATCACATTAAGCGGATTTCCCCCCGGATTTGTAACAATGCTCCTGAAAGAGTCCGGCTCCCTGAATGGGATCAGGGGGTAACTTGTGCTTGTGTTCCTGTGGCAGTTTGCACAGTCAATGGCCGATGATCCAACATAGGTCAGATTGGAGTTCACATGGCCATGGCAGTTGCTGCATGATGCATTCCCATGGCCGGTGACCTGCGGGGGATGAACGATAAGGGCTTTTTCCCCGGGGTTTGTTACATTGGTGAGACGTGAATCATTAAGAGTTCCAGGAATAAGCTCGGTCAATTCTGCCATGTTCTGGTGGCATCCAGCGCAATTTGACCCGTAATTGAGTGTAAGGGTCTCTGGCCTGTGCCCGTGGCATTTATAGCAGGATACATTCCCGTGCCCGTCTATCTGGGGAGCGTACGGTTCCCGATCCGGATCGGCTGCTACCAATTCATCCCTGTCTGTATCGGCCAGGACCGATTTTATTCCGTGGCAGTCAGAGCATATTGAATTGTCCAGGACCCTGTTAACAAGTCCCTGGTTGCTTTCATTTACTGAATCGTTGGCATGAATGTTGTATGCAGATACCGGGTTCTTATGGCAGAACAGGCACTGGGTTTCATTATTGTATGTATATGAAAGGCGAAGTATCGTTGTGCGCGGGCTTCCTGAGCCAACCGGAAGCGGTGCTTCCTCCGTGGTCTTGCCGTGACATCGCTCACAATCAAGATGCAGGCTCTTATTGTACTGGACGTTCTGGTAATTCTGGCCATGTATCCTTTGCTGGTGGCAGGTGTTGCATTCCGCAGTTTCAAGATGCGTCCGGTTGAAATCATGCGGGACTGTGTGGCATTTCAGGCATGTGGAAGCTTTTTCATAATTCGTGAAATTCCCATCCTCGACCTCCCCATGCCGTGAGTCAAAATGACAGTCCATACAAACGCGTGTGAATTGTTTGTAATGAGGTTCATTGAGATTGTGGCACAGGGAACAATCAACGATCGCTGATGTAATATCTGTTATACCGTGAAGGTTCTTGATCCGGGTGTGGCAATCAGCGCACTTCCAGCTTTCATACTGGTGGTAATCGTCAGAAACAGCCTGTCTCAGGTCATCAAAATAGACCGTTCCGGTACTATTTGCCTCATAGACACCAAACCATATCTTTGATGGGTTTCCTGAGGCGTTAAACGAAATGGTTTCGTTGACCGTGACATTGTGATATAATATATTGATCTCCTTCCATCCATCCCAGTCCATCGGGACAGAATAATTATACCACATGGTCGTATAAACTCCGAATGCGATTTTTGTTCCCGGATCACCGGATGCTTTCACGAACACGCTTATTCCTTTGAATTTATAAGCATCGGTAACATTGATACTGTTGCCAAGATACCCGCCCAGGTTTGTATAATTAAGGACTGCACTGTGATTTCCGTTATCCTCGTAAATCCCGTTATAATAAATACCGGACTGGTTAAATCCGGTTAAATCTGTTGTAAATACCGAGATATTCTCGAAGCTCTCCAAAATTTCTGCGTGTTCACTGATGTTGCTGATATTGATGAGATTCTCTGAAGCATCCGCGTTATGGCAGTTCATGCATGATGCATTATCGCCTGCATATTTATCCTGCGCTGGCCAGCCATGTTCCTGGTTCTGGTGGCAATCCTGGCACCGGGGAGCTTTCTTGATTTCATGTCTTCCGGCATGACAGACACCACATTCTACCTCATCATACTGGGTGTGGCTTCCCACAGCTTCTTTTTTCAAATCATCAATAAATATTGTGCCGCTTGATCCGAGTTCATTATTGCTTTCAAGCCTGATCCTCACAGTATCTGCAAAAGTAATGTACAGGAGAGCTGACTGGCTGAGTTCCTTTATGGGGACAGAAACCTTTTTCCAGCCTGTCCAGTTGATAATTATCGGGGCTGACTGGTGCCAGTTGACTTTTGAGGATTTTGTGTTATTGATGCCAAGGTACATGGTGGTCCCGGAGTTATCTCCATACACCCAGGCGCTTATTCTGGTTGCATTTGTCAGGTCAAGGTTTTTCTTGTCGAGATATACCCTGCCGTAACCCGGACCGAAGCCGTAATTGATCTTCCCTGAGTAACTGCCGCCGTGATTATTCGAATCAGCAACGATTGATATAGTGCTATATCGGTATCCGCTTGTAGCTACGATATCCGATACGTCCTCAAAGTCCTCAAGAGTTGTACTGTACCCGTTCAGGTTTCCCGGCATTGTCTTCATGCCGGAGCCGGATGAATTCGGGTGACAGTTCGTGCATTGCGGAATACCGGGTTTATTTGTGCTGTTTAATGTGCCATGACAGGATTCGCATGCTGTGCTCTTGCCGTACCATGGGCCGCCGGGTTTTGTATTTATGTTTGCATGGAGGTCTGCTCCATAGGTTGTGTTGAGATATCCCTGGCTATTGTTCATAGCGCTGTTGTGACATGCCTTGCATTTTAAAGGCGCATTCGTGCTTCCTTCAAAGGCATGGCATCCACTGCAGCGTGAATCCAGAGAGCTATGGCATCCGCCCCCTCCGCACATATCGTATCTTAAAGTCCTGTGTGAATGATTGATAGCAAATGTGGAAGGAGCTATACTTGGGTCATCGTGATAAACGTAATGATATGTGACAGTATTGGGTTTATGACACTGGGCACATCCCCAGACCATGACACTGAAATTACTCCTCAGGCCAGGATATTCTGCTATTTCTATATCATAAGTACCTTCCGGGACGTTCTTGCCAGGCAGAAGGACATTTGTAGAATATATCTTATCACTTTCGTTCATGACATAAGAACCGAAAATTGTCCCGTTCGGGTAATAAATCCTGGCGGTCAGGTTCTGGCCTGTCATACGCATTCCTGATATGGCAAGCGCTGCCACTTTGATCGTGATGTTCCGGTACTCCTGGGGCGCTGAATTTTCAGCCCAGGAAGAAACACCTATCTGTGCTTCTCCTCTCTCAGTCCAGATACGAAGGTTTGTGGTTGCGATCATATCCGAACTAATACCCTGGATGCCATTCTTACTCACATTTGTGATCAATTTATATGAGGTAAGCTCGTCCGGAAGTGTGAAACTCACATTGGCAACACCCGTTGAATTTGAAGTGGTATTTTCTGTGTCTATGATAGAACCATTCGCAGCATATACAAGCTGCGATGTTACCTGGACGCCGGGTTCAAAACCCGTGCTATTGAAAGCGCGGACATAAGCCCTGACATGGTCTTTTAATTCATAATTTTTCTTGTCAAACTGCACCGAGACAATATACCTCACAGGTACATTCAGGGATGGAGCGCTTCCACTGATACCATAAGAGTCCACGGCAGAAACGTTCAACGTATAATTACCCGGAAGCGGCAGGGGAATTCCATCAATGGAATACCCTTCAGGACCGTATGCCCACATTTCATAGATATAAATATATGAATTATAATATGATGTTTGATAATATATTCTAACACCTTTTGTTATGGTTGTTGGTATCCTGTCCTCTATTGTTGGATATGTTGTGGGGCTTGCTATGAAACCGGATACTGTTTTCTTATCGACCCATGTAACACCATCAGGCGCAAGAACCTGGATCTTATAAGACTTTGGCCAGTATTGTGAGTAATAGTACGCTCTTATTCTGCTGATAGTTCTGTTATCCGGCCATGTTACCTGGATATAACAGCCTGCGCAGCTGGAAGTGTAAGCATAAGTTGAAGTAGAACCATCATTAACTTTTGAAGGGTTGTTAAATCCTGATTGCCCTGAGCTCCCTGTTTGCGTATAACTTTCGGTTGCAGGGATCGTGCCTGATTTATTATACCTGGCCATCGTACCATCAGGATATGCCAGGTCAAAAGTAATGTTCCCTTCAAAAGCTATATCTTTCAATACCGAACTGATATTACCCGAAACTGTAAGGTTATTCCCTAAAACATAAGGTCCTGTTATCTTTGAGGATATTGATATACCATCAATCCCAAAAGTGGTCGATGACGTGCTATTATATGTTCCAGTATCTATATTCGAAATGGCGGTATAATTACCAGCCAGATCCGTGTTTGTATAGTTCAGGGAATATGTGCCGTCACCGTTATCGACAATACCTGAAAGGGTTGAAAAATTATTTATAGTCATATCAGGTCTTGTGATATTTATTGTGACAAATGCACCAGTAACAGGAGCGCCTTTTACCAGTTTCAGGTCATCAATATATAATGATCCGGTACCTGTGACTTCACCTGTGCCGTTATTATCATCTATGAAGACTGTCAGGTAATGGTTGTGGGAAAGATCATTTCCGAAGGTGCTGACATTGAACGAATAATAGTTCCAGCCAGGAACCGGGTTTTGCCCGTATATCTTTTCATCGCTGCTCAATCCTGTCGGGTCATTCTCAAGAACAAGCGCTACAGAATCAAATGCACCAGGCGGGGGAATGTAAAGCCAGAACGATATGATCCTGTAGTTGCTGACATTCACTGCTCCCATTCCTGATTCAAGGTACATGTACTCATTTCCTGCGGCGAGACTATAATCTACTTTGAGCGATTTTGATCCGCTCTTATGATTAAGGGTGCTTTGTCCCCTGATGGTGCCATCAGTCCCGGTGCGGTATGTCCAGCTCGTGGAGGTTCCTTCAAGATCATCAATCCTTGTATCCTCGAATGCTTCTGCTGTGAGGTTCTGGAAACTGCCGCTATTTATATATATTTTTTCTGTTGACAATGTAGAAATGAGGCCAATATTGAATTGGGTGTTTGCTGTTCCTTTTACGCCCTGGTAATCTCTTGCTGTTATATTCACACTATATTTTCCTGCAAGGCCGGGTGTAGCTATAATAAGTTCATAATAACCCAGTATATTCGAGGTATTAGTATATTTTTTAGTTGAATTGTCAGGATATATGATCTCAATATCGACAGCAGCCCCGCGAATATTCATTTTTGTACTGTTATCTGTAACATTACCGGATATAGTGACATTACCGGAACCCTGTCCGTACGGACCGCCTGCGCTGGCAGTGACATCAAGGATTCTTGTTGTGAATGTTGTTGTGTTTGTCCTGGAAAGAGTTCCATTAGTTGTGTAGTTCCCGTTAACATAAGCTATGTATGAGCCTGGACCGGGAAGTGAAAGATTAAAGCTGTAAGCAGGATCGGATGTGGTACCGGATGTGTAAACCGCAGTGTTATCCGGGGGCTCGATATTCACATCATCGAACCATACGCTTCCCAGGATGTTTGAAACAAGGTGCACTCTCACGTTATTGGCATTTAGCGGAGATACTGCGCTTCCCTGGATGAATGTCCATCCGTTTTGTGAATTTATGGTTTTGATCGCGTTTATGGCTGTGGCAATAGAAGTCGTTCCATTGTACCAGGACGCCCACAATCTTACAGAACCTCCTGTAAAATTATCTGTCCTTGCCCACATGCCGAATGTGTAATTTGTATTGGGTGAGACCACATACATGTTGGGATAGTACCACAGCCCTTCGGTGACATTGCCTGCTGATCTTGAAACTTTTACAGTATAATTTCCGGTTCTTGCCGCAGCATCCCGTGTCATTATTCCATCCCATGCAGGAATCCAGCCATCTGGTTGCGAATTAGCATCAAGGTCTGTTTCAAACGACGGATTGATAGCAAGGTCTTTTTTAATCGCCAGGTTCACACCCGCATTTGAATTTGCTCCCCTGTATGCTGTTACACCGCTTATCGTGATATTTTCGTTTGAAGTATAAACTGGTTTGCCGACTGTTGCGCTTAAGTCAAATGAATCGAGTTCAACAATCGTGCTATTGAATCCGGCATTCCCGGTCTTGTTCGCGCTTACTGCAATCGTATAATTGCCCAGGGGCGAATCAGTTAAAGGATAATTGAATTCTGCAGGTATCCCGAAATCCAGAGTGACATCTTCAAGTGTGGGTGTTCTTGTAATATCGGTTGTTGTAAGATTGGCCCGGTACTGGATATACCTTGAACTGCTTTCTATTTCTCCGCCGTTTGCCGCTGCCACCCATGAGGACCATGTGATGTTATTTTGTGATGTTCTCGTGTATATCGTAATATTATTAGAAGTATGCGTTGTCGCGTTCCATTGAAGGATTCCCCAGTCGGTTGCCCATTCGCTATCATATACTTGCGAGGTCAGGCTTCCTGATGTATAATAATTACTCCCTGTTTTTGCAAGAACAACGTTTCCATCGCTGACATTCACATTCCATAAGGACGCGGTGTTAAAATCAGCATCTGTTGTTTGTAACCAGAATGATTTTGTGTTCTTTGTTTCTTCAAGGACTTTTGTGCCATCAGGATTGGATATTTTAAGTGTGACGCTGGCAGCTATTGTATTTCCGTTATCGTTTGCATTCACTCCAATTTTTACGTTCTCAAATATATTATATACTGATTTATCAGTATCAATATCAACCGTGAGATTTCCGACACTGAAGCTTGTACTCTCTTTTCTGGGTATCCCGTTTACGATAGTCTCTGTAACTGCACTGAAACTCCCTTTTAACGCTGGAATTGAGTAGTTTACATAAGCTTCGCCTGAGTCGTTCGTCGAAGAATAATTAACCTGTGCAATAGTCCCGTTGGGATAATATATCGTTGTAGTAATGGCGGATACTAATGGATCTCCTGTGATGTTCCTGAGTTCCGATTTTAGCACTACGGTCTCGCCTGCTGAGTATATGTTCCTGTCAGGAGTAATAGTCGACCTGTATCCCTCAACAGTCCCGGTGACCACGCTGTATGGTGAACTCAAGGAACTAAGGGCTGAATTGTGGGGTGTGACCGGATAGGGCCGCTCAAAATAAAGATAAAGTGGCTTTCCTTCATATGCTGAAAGCGTCCTTGTAAATGTAATATTAAGATAGCTTCCCATATCCAATATGGCCGCTGTCTGCCTGTTCCCTTCTATATCATAGAGTGCTGCGCTGCTATCCGTAGCTCCGCCCGGAAGGGCAAGGTTAAATGATACAATACCGGGATTATAGATATGGGCAAGGTTAGAGGAATTAAAACTGTCTGCAATTTCAGAATCTGAAAGTGCCCGGTTGTATATTTTGACTTCATCAATAGAACCTGAGAAGTCCCTCCATGCCCCGTTCGTGGCTGCACCGATGATCAGCGGATTCGAAAAGACCGAGGTATCCAGGACACCTGTTGCGCCTGAATGTTCATATTTCAATGTTCCGTCAAGATATACCCTGAAATTAGTTCCATTGAAAGACATAGTTAGCATATGGTACGAGTTCCTGTCTATCGGAATAGTGGTTGAATCGTATACAGTCTTGTTCACATAGATCCTCGCTGAGAAAGCAGGGATAGGATCGTTTGTTATCAAGAATGCCGATCCGTTAGCCCACATCCCCTGGAACAGGGCAGTTGTTACGTTGGTTCCACCCCACTGTTGAATCCATGGACCAACTTTCACCCACATGGAATATGTAGCATAAGATAAATTCAATGACAGAGCCGGATTGACCTGGACATAATCATCCAATCCGTCAAACTGCAAGGCAGTCCCGGACTTCCCGTCTGTCCATGACTCTGCGGGATTTGCAACAGATGCACCATACAGCGTTCCCGTATTTCCATTTCCGCTTGAATCAGCAACATTTGTGCCGGTTCCTTCATTAAATTGCCATCTGCCTGCCAGGCCACTTTCATTATTAAGCAGGATAGGAACCCTGTAATCCAGGGACGGGTCGATCCATGACTGGTTTATTGTGATTGCATTGAATGAGTTGTTCCGGGAAGCAAGTATGCCGCTTTTATTCACATTTACGCTCAGGTTGAATATGCCGACAGCTGTATTGTCCAGTTCACCTGCAAAACTGATGACATAGTTTCCCGATATTGAAGAGGTAACTTTTTGTGTCAGCGGGATTGCATTTTTAAGTATCGTTACACTGACATCGGCGCCTGTAATACCTGCCCTGGTCTCAGTATCCTGGACAGTTCCATGCACTATAAGAGGAACAACAGTATTGTTTGAAAGTGTTGATTCATTGAAATTATACGGGCCATACACAACCGAGGAAACATCCAGGGTACTGACCTTGAAAGCTGTGAAACTGCTGCTGTTGCCGGATGTTGCATTTATCCTGTACATTCCGACAGATCCTGCTGTAAAATTAAAGCTGTAGTTGCCTCCGGTCCCTTCGGGAGTGCCCTGGGACAGCACGGGTGAACTCAGGTTATAAAGGGTTACATTGTCATATTTTATATATGCGCTTGTACCAGTATCCGGGTTGAGTGCATAGCCATTTAATTTTATGGCAGAATTTGCGGGCATCATGAAATTGGTCTGGTAGAACTGCTCACCGTTTTTATAAAAACGAACTGTGCCTGCATTGTATTCTATGGTTATACGGATTTTCTCGTTATCCATGCTCTCTTTGAACACATATTGTGACACTCCGTTTACGACTACATCGTATCCGTCCTGTGCATTATCCAGATAGTTCCGGAAATTCAGGCGAACGTAATTCGTTGTATTTCCAATATCAGGTCTTGCTAAGAGCTGGCTTGAAGTGCCGCCCGTAGAAACTTCATAATCAAGTATAAAGTGGGATGGTAAAGATGTAGTGTTGAGCTGTACAGCTTTTCCAATCCATGTATTATTTATAGTGAGGTTTGCTGTATAGAACACCAGTTCATCATTCTGGAAAAGAGTTAGATAATAACCTGAATCATAATCAGGTGCGGTTGCCATCATTTTATTTGTATCGAAATATGTGCCTGTGAACTCATCCCAGATATCGAATTTCTGCACCGACATGTTAATCACAGCGTCCTCCGGAACGCTGCCGTTCCTGGCAAAAACGGTGACATTGACTGCATCCCCGGGATTATAATGGGTGCCAGTGCTCACAATAATATTCAAAACAACTTCGAACCGGGCAGTTGCGCTGCTTCCAACACCTTCCGGAGTGACGGCATTTACATTTACAGCGTACCATCCTGCTTTTGACGCGTTTGAAAGCGTATAGTTCCAGGTATAGCTGCCGTTCATACCGTACAGTGTTGTATTTGCAATCCCGATACCGGATGAGTTATTAATACTGATAAACACATCAGCAACCCTTGCTGCTCCTAATGTGTCCCTCATCAAACCGGATATAATGACTGTTTCACCCGGCCTGTATCGGACAGGATCCCGGTCAAAGCTTGCATTCACGAAAAATCCGGATGCCCTGAAGCTCCGGTTCATAGCATTGCCATGTGCTGATGTGGAATTATTCAGTGCGCCTGCACTTATGGTATAATCCCCATCAATACTTGAATTTGTAAATGTTGTATTAAATGACCCGTTAATTGCGAAGCCCGATATTGTTTCAATGCCGGAGTCCGGTTTCCTGATGTTAACCGATATATCAGCTGTTGCCGGCTGGTTGTTCACATCCGAAACTGTTATATTTATCGGCACTGCTTCGCCAATTGAATAAATTGCCCTGTTGGTGGTGGTATTCACATTATAGTGAATATGGAATCCGCCTGCTGCGCTTCCTGACAATGTTGTGTAGGTCACATCCGCCCAGGCTGTATAAACACCTGCTGATAAATTCATGAAGGATACGGAATAATTCCCTGCTGATGAAGTAGTGTTCCTGGATATCTCAGCGCTTCCATTGTTAATTGTGATATTGACAGCAGCTCCTGTTACTTTTGTGCCAGTCTCATCGTCATATACTGTCCCGTTGATCACAACTACATTGCCAGCGTTGTATTCCGGCGCAGTGTTCGCAGTGACGGTCAGACTGCTAATCCTGAAACTTGTATTTGCGTTCCCGGTATTGTTGTCCTTTGAGATACTGGCAGTAATATTGTATTGCCCGTAATTGCTGGTATTACTGTGGGTGAAATTAAACATCCCGTTCAGGTCAGTTGTACCATTATAGTAGAAATACCGGTTCGAAATATTAACAACGGAATTGACAGCCGCTCCCGGAACAGGTATGAGGGAGCGGTCATAAACCGAGAGATTGGCAGGAACGGGATTGTTCTTATTATACGATGCCTGCAAAACAGAAACAGAGACATTATATTTTACTTTATAAGTTGTACTGGCGATTCCCCGGATGTTGTTATTAAAAGCTGCCACGGTGATATTATAATCCCCGGCGGTATCAACAGGCCGCGTGAGATTATAATATCCTGATGGTGTAGAGGTTGTGGCTGTGCTATTATAAAATGTATTGTTCCATACCGAGATGTTAACCAATGCACCGCTTACATTTGTGTTGTTCTCAAGGTCTTTTATGTATCCTGATATCGATGCATTTTTATCCACAACATAAGGCCCGCCTGCATTCACTGTGACATTAAGGCCGTTGACCCTGAAGGCGATGCTCTCGTTGTCAATTTCAGTTGAACTATTATAAGCCCGGATTGTAACATTATACAGACCAAGTGCTGCATCAGGTTGCAGTGTGAAGTTAGCAGAGTATAAACCGCCATATATATTGGCAAGACTTAAATTCGCGATCGCATCTCCACCTTTTGTCACATTGGCAAAAACTGTCGCATCGCTTACATTTTCACCGGAATAAGTAATATTCGCGCTGATATCCACGATGTCCCCGCGATTGAATTGCTGGCCGACAGATGGAATAATATCAAGGATTGGCACCCAGTATGTGATATTTATGATCTTTGCAGTATTGACCTGGGGAAGGGGAAGTTCAAGGTTCTCGCTGATAACGGCACTGTATGTCATATCTGTCCCGTTAACATAAACAATAACATCTTTTGCGCGTTCAAGCAGCGGTATGGTTACGGTAACTGAGGTAAGGTTAGATTCGGGAATGAAGGTCACTGTATCTGTGATATTATACCTGCCCGATGATTCGGCCTGGTTATGTATGGTATATCCTGAATATTGTTTATCAAGCGTCAGGTTATATCCAAGTATTGACGTCCTTCTGCAGTTATTCAGGCGAATGGAATTATTGGCTGAATCCAGACCCGATATATCCACAGTTGCATTAGTGAAGTTCCCGGTATTAGCATAAGTGAAATTGTTGTTGGTTTTTATATACAGGTCGCAGGGTGAGGATATGCGACCTATGTAATCGACATATATTTCCTCCGTGAAATAATACTGCTGGTTGCTTCCCGTGTTCTTATTATATACCCTGACAGTCTGGGTGACCCCGGGCTTTAGCATGCCCGGAATATATCCATTAATATTGTCGCTGTGTTCAAATGACAGATCACCATGAGGTATTATTAAGCTGTTGATCTCCCGGTTATCTATTGTCAGGTTGAATGCCATATCTTTTACAGTATCCACAGGGTCTTCTGCTGTGGTATTCAGATAGGCGCCGAGTATTTCAAGATAATCGTAAGGATACAGGGGCAATTTGAATGTCCCGCTTATGTTTCCCCCGAGGTTTGCAGGGATGATCTTGTGAGCTACAGGCAGTGGATTATAGAGAAGACGTATTGCAGTCTTGCAGAATATATATAGGTTTGCGCGCGTGATGTTAGTGCTATTTATCCAGAGAGTCGCATCCGGGGCAAGGGTCATTTCCCCATTTACCACGGGCAGCGTCCCGTTTAACAGGTAAAAATATTTATCCATGACATCAAGAGAAGCGCTTGCTGACGGCGTATAGTTGCCAGATGTGATATTTGCTGATATTGTATATTTTCCCGGGTTTTTTCCAGGTAAAGTGTAGCTGAAAAATCCGGATGGATCAGAGAAGGTGCTATAATGATCGCTTCCGGAACTGATCCATATAGGTCCTTCATAGCCTGTATTGTTAGTATAATATGCTCTCCCGGTAACATTTATCTGCCGCTGCGATAAGGCCGGTTTTACATTAAGGTAAAGCAGGAGGTCTTTTACATGTATATAGGTGCGATTTGCATCATTCCTTTCCACACCATCTATATTGGATGAGGCTGTTGCTGTGATATTATATACCCCGGCAGTTATATCTGAGAAAGAAAAAGGAGTTCCGCTGCTGACATTGCTGTTATATACGAGTGTGGTATCACGGTATATCCGTATCCAGACACCGGTACTTATCCCCGAACCGTTATAATACACATCCGGGGTCACATAAATGATCTCCCCTTTTTCTGCTTCTTCATGGCTAACTGTCATGTTAATTGTTAATTGTGCCAGGCTGTAGTTAACGACAAAATTCCTGGCCGTTTTATTGTAAATGGTTCCGATCGCGCTGTTTTTTATTGTCAGGATCCCGCCGTTTCCAGGTATTATGCTGTTCCCTGTAAGATTTGTGCTATTTTCCCATACAGAAACATTGTAAGCGCCATCTGGCAAATGATAGGAAATATCGGTATTGTTCCAGTTGTAATCCATATCGTTGATAACAATGAGATTTGCGCTGTAATAATCAGGTTTGGTTACTGATGCCGTTTTTGTAATATGGAAACTCTGGTTTATGGTATAAGTGATATTTGCTGATGTATCGGTTGTAATATTGATGTCGTTCTGGCTGTCGAGGTAACCCGTAAGGTTCAGGGTTACATTGTTTGTTGTAGAATTGTAGATCGTTATATTATTCATACTGACTTTCATGCCCGCGGCCGAATCAAGTGAAAGCAACAAATCGGCTGATACCGGAACTGCATCTTGGGGGAAAGAAAAAGATATGTTTGCCTCTGCTTTTGAGACTGTAGTATTTCGGATTGTAGCGCCTGTGCTAATAACAAATAAACTCGTGTTCGTTACCCGGATAGTTGTCTGGTTCTCTCCGTCCTGTATCCCTGATGTTGCATTGACCCTGATTGTGTAATTGCCAGGCTGCTGGGGTACTTTCAGGATTTTTTGGAAGTTTCCCTGCGAATCTGTTATTGTGCCGGATAAATTATCCCATGACGGATTGATCTCGATATTGATGCCGGAGGCAGCAGTGCTATTATTAAAATATGCGGCACCTGCGATCACTGCATTGCCGCCTGTCATGACCTCCTTATCTGCAAGAAGATGGATGTTTATCCCTCCAGGGGCGCCTACGGCGAAAACAGAGAGTGACTCTGTAACAGCTTCAAGATAATTCCCGGTTATTGTTGTTTCAAGAGGCTGCCACTCATTATCTTTGTAGTGATATATTATAAGATCAGACCGGTTCCATTCATTTATGATACGGATTGTAATACTGGAATAATTGAGACTGTCAGTATGTATGTCAAGGTAAATTAAAGGTTCAAATCCAGGTGTTTTTATTTCAACCGGTTTTCCAGTAAGCTTTAATGCGCGAAGCCTGCTATTTCCGTCGTTTGATTTCTGGGACAGTGTTTTGATATCTTCGATAGCGATCGAATAGGTATTTCCAGCAGTATCAGCCTGACCTGTGGATGTATAGCCAGGATACGGAGAATTAATAAAAATCGATATGAGTGAAATTATGTCTGTATGGGTTTCATCTTTTGTTTGCGCTGTTGCGGTAAATACTAATGATATCATCAGTATTACAATTAATACTAATTTCTTGTTTTGGGCTTGAGTCATACGGTTCCTCTATTTTCAAGTACACCGTTTTTTCTATTCTACCCGTTTTTTAACCGGACAATACAGTTAGTTATGCTCAGTTTCAGAAAATGAAGTCATTTTTCCAATTTTTAAGGATGACTCAGGAAATAAGACATACTGTCATTAAACTGATATGTCGCTGAACTGCGTTTTTTGATCTATTTTCCTATTCTATCCAATTATCCTGATTGTAATTATGGAAAGAAGTGAGTTATAAATGTTATGGTAATTTCGCCAGGAGATATGCAATATATATAATGTTTAATAATATTAAAACAACTCTCATATGTTCACTGTTCGATCAGGAATGAGCAAGGATATATAACAAAAGCGCCTGTAAATCCGGGAATATGCATGATGAAAACATCAACAAAATAAAAAAAATTATCGGATTGGCTGCTGGTATTCCCGACCCGGTAGAACGCTCAAGGAAATACAGGACCATAGTTGGAATCCTGTCCCAGGATGCGGTACGTTCAAACGATCCGGAGTATATTGAAGAGGCAATGAAGATCGCAGGAATGGTTTCTGATGATCCATCCAAAGCTTATGTTGAGATCATCCGTGCCATTTCGAAGATGAACCGGAAAGATAAAAAAACATTCGATGATGCTGTTAAGATCACGGAAAAAACAGATAATGATCTTGACCTTTCCGTCGGGCTTTCTGAAATCGTATCTGCGTTCGGGAAATATGGTATTAATAAAAAAGATGAGATGATCTATTCCGGGTCTCTTGACCTTGCAAAAAGAATACCGATGAACACATATCGTGCAATGGCTTATAGGAATCTTTCAAAGGTAATGGCAGATATTGATCGATTAAAATCACTGGAATTGCTTGACAGGTCTATTGGGATACTCGAAAAAAGCCAAGGGATCAAAACGATATATCAAATACCGGCATATTGCGATACCAGTGCTATCCTGGCCAGGCTTAATGATAACCGGAGTTATGGTTTTTTCAGGAAAGCAAGAGAAATGGCTGAAAATGTCACGGATGATTTTGAGAAGTCCGCAGTTTTGTTAAAGATACTGGAAACAGGTGTTGAGATCGGAAAAAAATCAGGTGATAAAAAACTTCCGGATGAAGCGGCGGAGATATCAAAGGAGATCACAAGAGAATATTATAAGACACTTGCGAAAAATGCATTATTAAATAATTAACAAAATAAAGAATTACCGGAACTATCTTGGAAAACTGGAAAAGCCTATGGCAATCAGGGCAAGCACCCATATTGCAATTTTTTCTTTTGTTATTCGAATATTCATCATCTCTATCCGGTTAATATAATGTTCCTCATAATCATAAAGATATTGCATGAAAAATCCTTATAATAATATTTATGATTATAAAAGAATTGTATCCAGTATCTTTCCCCGGATGGATGTCCGTTTCATAATATCCTCCCTGTCTTTGAATGGTCTTCCCCGCATCACCTCTGCAACCTGTTTATTATCAATTCCGGGGAGCATATCCAGTAATTTAACCGGAAGACGGTTAATATCGACAGGCACAGGAATCCCGGTTATCGATCTGTGACCGTGGCCTGTGACGAGAATATCAAAGGAGCAGCCAGGATCAAGTTTGAGTGGGATTCCCACAAGCAGGGGATATGTACCAAGCTGCCTTCCGAATGTAATTTTATCGAAAATTTCCGTCCTGACGTCTTTAAGGATCGTGCCTGCCGGGACCAGGCGACGAAGCATGGGAAGGTCAATCTCGTTCCTGATCTTTTCTTTATAGCGAAGGAATAGCTCCTTATTCTTCCATACGGCTTCATCATGCCCCTGCATCGGGGTTCCCGCAAATGTCATGACCTGCCTGATATTCACTCTCCTGACCATAAGGCCGCTATCTAACACTTTTTTCAGGAAGCCAGAGTTGAGTTCAAATGTCTTTTTTGTTTCACCTTTCAATCCATGAACAAAATTAATTCCCGGCAGAAGTTCAGGAAGGCCGCTTGTTCCGCGTGTCCCTCCGACCTCGTTTAAGAGTTTTATGGCTTCAAATACTTCATCAGGCGCTGCTTTCAGGTCGTTTGCACTTATCACATCAGGGTCTGCGCTTTCCATTCCAAGTGCTGCGACATCTCCTGGTGTGTGATATTTTACGATTATTTCTGCGATCTTTCGCGATTCATCCGGATACTTTGCTATTGTTACGGGATTGGCATTATCCATATGCAGCACCTTGAGGGCTGGGGCAGCTTTTCGTATGCCGCTATAGAGTTCTTCTAAAGCTTCCGGGTCAGGAACACCTTTTTTTGATTGGTACATGAACAGGTCGGGCTGTCTTCCCAGCCTGAAATAGCGCGCCCCATTCTGGTAAAGAGCTGAAACCTCTCTTAAACAATCGTTTATTTCACGAAAATCAGGTTTTCCGTAGAATGGTTCTGTACAGAAAGAACAATGTGAATGGCGCGGACATCCCCTGTATGTCTCAAGCTCGCACATAACAAACGGGTAATCAGGATGCTGGGTGATGATGAAAGCGCCCGATTCTGCCCATCTGCCTATCTCGCTGGTTGTGCGCATCCTGTGGTTGATTGAAGCCGGATCGTTGTGTTCCATAAGATCAAAAACGAACGCTTCGATATCTTTCTTTGCAAGCGTAATTCCGGGAACAGAAAAATCTTTTGCAGATGAGCCGCCTTCCTCGCCAAATCCTAACCTGATAGGTCCTCCGATTATCTTTGTACCCTCAAGGTGCGATAATTCGCTGATCTCTTTAAGGGTGATGGGTGATGATCTCAAATATTTCCCCGGGACTGTCATTCCTGCTATGATAATATAAAGATCAAATTGCAGAGGCTCTCTGCGCGTTCTGAGCTGGTCTATAGTGCGATAGACGATATTCTCTTTTTGAACTCCTTTTTCGATGAGAGCGCCTGCTATATAACGAGGATAAGGAGCCATATACGGCGGAACGCCAAGGCATGCAGGTTCGTCTACATACCCGTCAAGGATCAGGACGCGCATAGTGTGTTGTTTTTGGGGATTGTTTTTATTTGTGTTGAAGTACCATAATACAATTAAATCTCTATCAATAGAGGCATATGATCACTATAACCAATCCATTCATTATATTTTCCAACTGAAAAATTTTTAATATTATCTATTGTATTTTTCTTTAAAAAAATATAATCCGTATGATATGATTTTGATTCTTTTTTGAACATGAAATATGTTGGATTTTTTTCTCTCCCAAAATCTTCTTTGAACCAATGATGATAAACACTCTCAATATCGTTCTTATTTAGTATTTCATTAACATTTTGAAAATCTCCTTCAAGAGAATTACTTTCTTTTTTATCCCAGATTATATTCCAATTAAAATCACCCAATATAATTAGATTTTTATTAAATAATTCATGGTATTCATTTAAAATATTCCACACTTGCGCAATATAACGATTTTGAGGTTTTTCTTTATCATTCATTGCCCATATTCCAATAAAAAAAGTATCATTTATCTTAAAAGGGATATAATACCGTGATGATAAACTTTTTTCATCCAGTTTCCTAATTTCATATTTAGAAAATACAGCTATGCCTTTGGTTCTATTTTCACCTTTCCAAATTCTAAATGGAAATAATTTATATGGAAACTCATCAGGATACTTATCAGGAGACTCACACTCTTGTATAAAGGCAATGTCTGGATCAAGTTGCTTGACTAAGAGTCCTTCTTTTTTTCTGAATTTCATATTTGCATTCCAAGTTACAATTTTCATTTATGTTTTTCCTGCCTAACAATTATGACTGAATTGCCTTCTATGCTTACCTTTCCTTGATCCAGAACTAAATCTTTTTTATCCATTATATGCTATACTCATAAAAATACTTCTCCCAATACTGGCAGCAATTATATGAATTCCAAGTTGTGGACGCCAATTTTCACCCGGTGCGCCCCCTTCGATGCTACTCCCAGCCGCATCCCCTGACGGCGCAGCCCGATGAATTAGGGAAGATGTATGCGAAATTGCGAACAGCCGAACTTCTTTCGGCCGCGCTGATTTTTGATGATTTTGTTGAATCTGGCATATTAACCACAGATGAACACAGATAAACACAGATACGCGTCATGATTTTGGGCGCGCCTGAGTTTTATTTTTATGATATTATAATTCATATTTTAACTGAGACATCAATATGATTTTCGTAAAGCACAGCAGTAAATCTGTGTTCATCTGCGGTTTTTTCGTAAGTTATCCCATGCCCTTCTAAAGTTTATCGGTTTTTTGTCCCCATTTATTACTTATCCATGTTTGCTATTTTCCTAATTATAACTTGACTTCGCCAGATAGCCTATAAAAGGGAAATCACATTTCAGAAGTTTTTGTGAACAACCTTGCATGAAAATGTAACTTTCCCAATAGGCAATATTGTATTGCTCGATAGAATTAAAAAAGATTTTGGTTACCTTGATTTTTTGTTCGGAAAAATCGGAGGAAAAGCCAAGGATTTCCAGAAAATCGTAAAATCATTAATCTACAACAAATTGACAGATAATGTTTCCATTAATCAAATCCCGAATATATACCCTGATGAAGCTTTTGAATGCTTGGGATTAAAAGAAACACCAGCAGAACGAAATTTCTATAGAACTATTGAACGAATTGGAGATAAATTTGAGATTATCTTGGAACTTCATCAGCAATTCCTAGCAAAAAACGATCTCGTCTCAAAAGAGCAATTCATTGATTTCTCGTCAACATATTTTGAAGGTACTAAACCTGAATTGGGTGCTTTAGGCTACTCAAGAGATGGAGCCCCCGGAAAGAAACAAATCACATTTGGGATCAGTACCGGAATCAACAATATTCCAACTGCATTGACAATCCAAAAAGGAAATATCCAGGATAAAACACATTTCGATCATATTTTCAAAGCAGTCAAAAAAGTATTAGGTGAAGGCAGTGTTTTAATATTCGATTGTGGAGCCAACACAAAAACAAATAAAAAAATGGTTCGCAATGGAAAATATCATTATCTTACTTTGAAAGCTAAGAAAAAGAAAATCTACAAACCAATTATTCATTTTTTTCATCAGGGAAAAAAGAATGGAAACATGAAAAGATTTGAAATGAACGATTCCTTTTATGAGTGTGTCAAACTGAAAAAAGATGACGAAACAATATATATTTTCTTTTCAGAAAAGCTGTATCAGGAGCAGCTACAGAAAAGAGAGAAGAAATATCTAAAGCTTCTCGAAAAAAACGATAAGGACCTGAAGAAAGTCAAAAAAGGAAAGAAACTTGGTTCAGTCATAACGAAAGATGGTTACATTATTCTGCATGGAAGTATCCAAAAAACCCTTACTCCAATAAGTAATCCTTTCATCAATGGATTGGAGGGATTTTTTGCTCTTGAAAGTTCTGTCGATGATGAACCCGAAAAAATTCTTTCGTTATACAAAGAAAGGGATAAAGCTGAAAAATTCATCCGAGGTTTGAAGGATGGGCTGGAGTTGAGACCGATACGACATTGGAGTCCTCTTGCAGTCAAAGGTTATTTGCTGCTTACGTTCCTCACGAATTTCCTGGTAAATTTGACACTTTATTTAGCTAAAAAACCAGTAGTCAGAGACATAAGATTACTCAGGAAATTCCTGAACAATTTGACACTTACAGTTGTATACCCAAAAAATGCCTTCAAATTTACAGTACTATCCAATATTTCAAATGAAGTAATCAGTATTTTAGGGGATTTTACCAAAAAATATGAGGATAATAGTCTGAAATTACGTTGGTAAAAAGCCATCTGGCAAATTGTATAAAGGGATAAAAATACGTTTTACTTAGCCGCAGGTGGCGAAGTTAAGTTATAACGGTCAATTATTGCATAAGCCTATACGCGAGAGCTCATTCATACCCGGGCGCATCCCCGTTAATGCCGCTTCCAGCCGCATCCCCTGACGGCGCAGCCCGGTGAATTGGGGCTTAGACCACAGTACAGATTCACGGTTTTTCATTCAAAAAATGTTTGAAGTTGTTCCCTTAAAAAGGATGCGAATGACAATAAATTCAATTCCAACCACTTAAATAAATAAAGCACCATTAGGATTGATTATAGAATTGTTTAAATATCCCTATAGATGGATTATAATGAAAATGAAATAATATGTATCGTTTCCTTGTTGTGATCGAAAAAGCGGATAATAATTATTCGGCATATTCGCCGGACTTACCGGGTTGTGTGGCTACAGGTGCAACTCGTGAAGAAGCTGAAAACAACATTTATGAAGCTATTGAAATGCATATACACGGGTTAATAGAGGACAAGTTACCTATTCCAGAATCAAAGTCATTTGCAGAATATGTGGCTGTTGCAGAAACAAGCATTGAGCAAACAACTTAATAATAGTTTACAAAAGACTTATGGCAGATTCATTTCTTTTGTGTTAAGACATGCGCGCCCCCCTATGTGCCGCTTCCAGCCGCATCCCTGACGGCGCAGCCTGGTGATTGGGAGATTGGGCGACAGTACGAACATCGGAACTTCTATCGGGCGCGCTGATTTTCGATTTGTTCGATGCATCGGGCAAATTAGCCACAGATGAACACAGATAAACACAGATACGCATCATGATTTTCGAGCGCATGATAATTTTATAATAAAAGTTGAATAATTCGTGGTGTTTTTGACCGGATTTGTTTTTCTTCCATGGAAATTTGTTTTTCATGATGCGCTTGTGGTTGCCTGAGGTTCTGATGGCGCGCCGAAATTT
Source organism: Candidatus Methanoperedens sp. (assembly GCA_012026795.1). Classification (NCBI taxonomy): domain Archaea; kingdom Methanobacteriati; phylum Methanobacteriota; class Methanomicrobia; order Methanosarcinales; family Candidatus Methanoperedentaceae; genus Candidatus Methanoperedens; species Candidatus Methanoperedens sp. Next base: position 28,852 of record VEPM01000024.1, on the reverse strand, counting down.
TATTATATTTATTTTATAATTTATATTGTGGCCGAGACATCAATCTGATTTTCAGAAAGCATAGCAATAAATCTGTGTTCATCTGTGTTTATCTGTGGTTTTTTCGTAAGTTATCCCATGCACTTCAAAAGCCAATCGTTTCCCTCCCCCTTCGTTTCTGCTCCCCAGCCGCATCCCTGACGGCGCAGCCTGGTGAATTGAGGAAGATGTATACGAAATTGCGAGCAGCCGAACTTCTTTCGGGCGCGCTGATTTTTGATATGCTCGATGCATCTGGCAAATTAGCCACAGATGAACACAGATGAACACAGATACGCATCGTGATTTTTGGGCGCGCCTGAATTTTATTTTTTTGATATTATAATATATATTGTAACCGAGACATCAATATGATTTTTGTAAAGCGTAGCGGTAAATCTGCGTTCATTTGCGTTTATCTACGGTTTTTCGTAAGTTCTCCCATTTTGCTATTGTCCTCATCATAACGGTCAATTATTGCATGAGCCAGGACGCAAGCGCTCATTCATACCCAGGCGCATTCCCGTTGATGCATCTTCCAGCCATCCCCCTGACGGCGCAGCCCGGTGAATTGGACCTCTAAAAATTGAGTTATATTTCAAGTTAAGCTTAATATAGTTTAAAACTATGAGTTAAAGAATGCAGAAATGCTACAATGTATCAATTATTGGTAAAGTCCAGGACGTGGGCTTTAGAAATCTTATAGAGGAAGTTGGAAGACTACTGAATTTAGCTGGTTATGTTTTCAATGCTTCTGATGGTAGTGTAAGAATGGTATGCAGGGGAGAATCCGGTGTAATTACCAAGTTCTTTAAAGAAATACAAACATTTGGAGAACAAAAGGGTGCTATAATCGATAATATTCAAAAAGAAGAAATATCTGTTAATATTTTCCTTCCAGAAAAATTCTCAAAACTTTATACAGATGAGATTGTGGATTTAGGTAGAAAGTTGGATATTGGAATTGACGTATTGAGAAATATTAAAGGGGATACTTCTGTATTGAGTTCTTTTGTTGCTGAGCAAAGGGTACATAATCAGAATCTCGAAAAAATTCTTGACAAATTAGCTGATAGATAGAAGTAGATTGCGCTCATTCAAACCCAGCGCGTCCCCTTCTATGCTGCTTCCAGCCGCATCCCCTGACGGCGCAGCCCGGTGAATTAGGGAAGGTGTATGCGAAATTGCGAACATCTGAACTTCTTTCGGGCGCGCTGATGTTTCAAACGGTTACCTCTGCAACTTGCCCTGTAATTAACAAGGATAAATCATCTCTTCTATAGCCAGAAATATTTTCTCTGTGCCTTTTCCCTCCTGATAGATTCGGCGGGCATTCAGTGACATTATCTTTCGCCCTATGCCGGGGAACTCATGATCAACCTCGAAATTTTTAATTTGTTTACTCCTGGGTATGATTTCTTCCAGCAATTTTCTTAATTGGGGAATGTCCCACTGACCATTGCCTACATCGTAGATGAATTTGTTCTCAGTTTCATCTGGTGAAACTTGAAACGTGCTGTAAAAAGACGGATTTGCAGATATTACCTTCAGGTCTTTATCCAGCACCATGATGGGTTGCTGTATCGTTTCTACAATGCTCTCTGAGTATACCCGTGCATCCTTCTCATTCTGCTCTGCCAGCTTGCGCTTAGTGACATCAATGAATGTGATAACAACGCCATCTACGACATTGTCTACGGTTCGATAGGGTAAGATCCTCATTAAATACCAGTACCCTTTTTTATCAAGTATTTCTTTTTCCTTAGGAACCAGAGTATTGAGCACTTCCTTAACTTCTCTATATATGTCTTCATCTTCTATATTTGAAACAATGTCACTAACAGGGCGTCCAATATCAGTTTTAATAAGGTTGATTACTCTTGTGGTTGCAGGGGTATAACCTTTAATTCGAAGGTCGTTATCCAGAAAGAGCGTGGCAATTTCCGTGCTTGCGATTACATTGTTCAGGTCGCTAACTGTGTTTGATAGCCCTCCAATTTGAGCCTGATGTTCAGCGTTAAGCGTTGACAGTTCCTCATTAAGCGATTGGAGTTCCTCTTTTGATGCACTCAGTTCCTCATTGGTACTTTGCAGTTCCTCATTAGCAGACATCAACTCCTCATTGGTTGATTTAAGTTCTTCATTGGATGTCTGAAGTTCCTCTATTGTAGCCTGGAGATTCTCTTTGGTGAACTTTAATTCATTTTCAAGCTCTGCAATATGCTCTTTAGCTTGTTTTGATTTGTAAGTTGCTCTGACTGACCTTGACTGCCTGGGAGATGGGACATCCTGGAAGGTGACCATTATCAGTCCCTGCAATTCCGGTTCTTTTATAGGCCTGACCGTTAAATCAATGGTTTGATAAGCGCCATTAGTTTTTACATTCAAATCCTGAAAGATAACATCCTTTTTTTGTGTTATAACTCTATGAATAGCTATATTCAATTCAGTCCTTAAGCCTTCACGTGCCATATCACTGATATTAGAACGGAAATTTCCGGAGGCAGGCTCAAGATATTTACCTGTTCTTCCATGGATATAGAGGATATCGCCTTTCTCATTTATAATAGCGCATGGAGGTATGTGGATATCAAGCAGCGTCTTTTCGATCTTTTCGCCAATGTTGATATTTATCGCTCTTGTTTTCATTTCACCTATTTTCGGGATTTCAACCGATGGAGCCATAGGGGCATGTTCAATCATCAAAGGTACATGTGCCCTCGGTCCTATGCGTTTATAAATTTTCCATTTTTTATCGACGGCAGAGTAGAGATCTGTGAATTCACCTATCGTTTCAGAACTGCCAAGGAAAAGGTACCCATCCGGATTTAAAGAGTAATGAAAGAGGAACAATAGCCTTTTCTGTGCTTCTGGGATAAGATAGATCAATAAGTTTCTACAACTTATCAGGTCTAACCTTAGAAAAGATGGATCGGTTATAACATTCTGAGGAGCGAAGACAACCATGTCCCTTATCTCTTTTTTTATAGTATATGTATCTGGATTTTTTATAAAAAAATGATTTAAACGTTCAGAAGACACGTTAACTGCGATGTTACCCGGGTAAACACCAGAACGCCCTATTTCAACAGAATCCCGGTCAATATCAGTTGCAAAAATCTGGACTTGAAAATTATTTTTTACCTCATCCATGTACTCCTTGAAGGCTATGGCTATAGAGTATGCTTCTTCGCCTGTTGAACAGCCCGGAGCCCATATCCGCAAAGGTTGATCAGGTTTTTTATTTTTTAATATCTCCGGTATTACTTTTTCTTTGAGGGCTCCAAAAGCTGCAGGATCTCTGAAAAAACTTGTAACTCCGATAAAAAATTCTTTGCACAGGGTCTGGACCTCAGCCTGGTTTTCCTGGAGGTAATGTACATAATCTGACATGTTCCCGATTTGATGGAGGCTCATTCGCCGCTCAATTCTGCGAATGATAGTATTCTTTTTGTATGCAGAAAAATCAATCTCGGTCTGATTTTTGACCAAAATAATTATTTTCTGTAAATAATTGGCAATTTGTTCGGTTACGATTCTTTCAGGTTTCAATAATTTCGTATCATAAAATTGGTTTACATAGCTTACCAGTTGCTCTGGTATTTTTTCCGGCGACAGGATATAATCTACAAGTCCTGTGGCTATTGCACTTCTTGGCATGCCGTCATATTCAGCAGACTCCATACTCTGAACCATAACCATGCCGCCTTCACCTTTTATGGCTTTTAATCCCAGGGTTCCTTCAGTTCCCGCTCCTGAGAGTATGATGCAAATGGCATTTTCTTTCTGGTCATCTGCCAGAGATTGGAAAAAGAAATCGATCGGATGCCTGATACCCCTGCTCACTACAGGATCATATAAGTGCAATGTCCTTTGCAGTATTGCCATATCCTTATTAGGCGGAATGATGTACACACGGTTTGGTTCAATCTTCATCCCATCTTCTACCTGGAATACCTCCATTTTTGTGTATCTCTTTAATATCTCAGCCATGACGCTTTTTGCAGTAGGATAAAAGTGCACAACGATGACAAAGGCCATACCGCTATCAATTGGCATATTGCTGAAAAATTTCTCTAAAGCCTCAAGCCCGCCTGCAGAAGCTCCCATGCCGACTACCGGAAAGGCGCTTTCCTGGCTTTCTTGATCCTGTTTAATGGCCACTATATTTTCATGGGCAGGGGAAGTAGAATTAGTAGCATTTCTTCCATTATTTTTTGGTTTCTTTTTATTTTCAGCCATCTTTTCAGCCATCTTGATAACCATTGTTCTATTAACATTTAACTTTCACTGTAAAAGCTATACCTGGACTCAGTCCGGGTTATTCTATTTTCCCTTTAACATCGTGCTTACTATTCTTGAAATTGAGAAAATTTAAACGTGAAATAGTGGGACTGTCGGAGCGTCAGATTAATATAATATGTAAAATCTATGTCTGATATAAAGGATGCAAAGGTATTTATCATGGGATGAGGGAGGTAAACTGTTGCCATATATCGCCTATCCGAATAGAAAAACGGTGAAAAAAATGAAGAATCAGAAAATCTGCGCACGCGGATAGAAAAAAATACTACATGGGAATAACAGATCTGCAAGAAATGTCAGTTGAGGAAGTTCAGAGCCTTGTCCATGAATTGAAAACCCATCAGATCGAACTTGAAATGCAGAATGAGGAGCTTTGCAAAGCACAAAATGAACTCGAAAGATCACGTAACGAATATGCTGACCTGTATGATTTTGCTCCCATTGGTTATTTTATTTTTGATAAAAGCGGGCAGATTTTAGATGTTAATCTTGTCGGCGCTGATAAATTAGGTGTAGAAAGGCGGTTGTTGATCAAAAAACCATTTTCTCTTTATGTTACACCGGATAGCAAGGATACGTTTTATTTACACCTCAGACAGGTTTTCAGGACAAACATCAAACGAACCTGTGAAATCAAACTTGCAGATAAGGATGGGGTTCAGTTCGATGCCCGGCTGGAAAGCCTATTAGTGCAAGGTAGCGAAGGTAAATTCGGTCAATGCAGAACAGCAATAATCGACATTACTGAGCACAAACAGATTGATAAAGAATTAGAGGACAGCGAAGAGAGATACAGGGAGCTTGCTGAAAGCATAGGCGAGGTCTTTTATGCGATGGACAGGGATTTAAGATATACCTACTGGAACACTGCATCTGAAGCCCTTACAGGTATCCTGGCGAAGGATGCTATTGGAAAATCTCTCTTTGAGCTTTTCCCGGAGTTAAAAGAGACAAGGGCAGAGAGGTTGTACAGAAAAGTATTAGAAACACAGAAACCAGAGCGTTTCGTGAATAAGTATCGGGTTAAGGGCAAAGACCGCTTTTTTGAAATTAACGCCTATCCGTCCAGGTTCGGTCTTTCCATTATTGCCAAGGACGTCACTGAGCGTAAGAAGGCTGAGAAGCAAATACAGGAACAAGCTGCCCTTCTCGATAAAGCGCGGGATGCTATTGGAGTACGTGACATGGAACACCATCTCACCTACTGGAATAAAGGTGCACAGAGGCTATATGGCTGGACTGCAGAGGAAGCCATAGGCAAAAATGCTGACAGGCTTATATATAATAAAGAGTCACCCGGTCTTATTGAAGCTAAAAAAAGCGTTATCAGGAATGGCGAATGGACAGGTGAACTGCATCAGGTAACTAAAGATGGTAAAGAAATCATTGTAGAAAGTCGCTGGACTTTGATGCGTGATAGCGAAGGAAAACCAAAATCAATACTCGTCATAAACACTGATATCACAGAGAAGAAAAAGATTGAATCGCAATTATTGCGTGCCCAGAGGATAGAAAGCATTGGCAGGCTTGCTGGAGGTATTGCGCATGACCTTAACAATGTGTTGACACCGATAATACTATCTTTGCAAATGTTAAAAGAAAAATTCAAAGACGAGCAGAGCCAGAGATTGCTTACTATTCTTGAAAATAACTCGGAGCGCGGGGCCGGTTTAATAAAGCAGGTTCTGTCATTTGCACGGGGTGTCGAGGGTGAACGAAATCCTCTTGCTGCAAAACATGTTATCGGGGAAATTGAGAAAGTTTTAAAAGAGACATTTCCAAGATCAATTGAAATCCGAACGGATATACAGAAAGATCTCTTTACAATCTCCGGGGATGCTACACAACTGCACCAGGTTCTAATGAACCTGTGCGTGAACGCCCGCGATGCAATGCCAGATGGCGGCACATTGGGCATTACAGCTTATAATTTCTTTATTGATAAGAACTATGCTCAGATGCATACTGACGCAAAAGTCGGTTCATATATCGTTATCGCGGTCTCAGATACCGGAACAGGTATTCCTCCGCATATATTGGATAGGGTTTTTGAGCCGTTTTTTACGACGAAGGAAACTGGCAAAGGCACAGGACTGGGTCTTTCAACAGTTCTTGCAGTTTTGAAAAGTCATGGCGGGTTTATAACTATTTATAGCGAGGTTGAAAAGGGAACGACATTCAGGGTATATCTGCCTGCTATTAAAACAGACGAAACACAAAAAGTAGAAGAGCAACAGGCTGAATTGCCAGTAGGGAACGGGGAATTGATTCTCGTTGCTGAGGACGAAGGATCAATTCGTGAGATTACAAGTTCGACCCTGAAATCATTTGGATATAGAGTGCTTACAGCCAGTGATGGTGCAGAGGCAGTAGCTTTGCATGCTAAAAATAAAGATGAAATCAAACTTGTTCTTATGGATCTGATGATGCCTGTCATGGATGGTGAAGCAGGCATCCGGGCTATCCGTAAAATTAATTCCGAAGTCAGGATTATTGCAGTTAGCGGATTAACAGAAAAAGATAGACTTACGAAAGTCGCTGAACATACAGATTTTTTTTTGCCAAAGCCTTATACGGCCTGGATGCTGCTTAAAACCATACACAAGGTTTTAAACGCAAAATAGAGGCGGTTAACAAACTGTGGAATAAAATTTATTGAATAATTTAAAGATATATGACCATCAGGTTAATATACGCCTCTTTCTCATTACTGAGATAATTACGGCTCTATCTCATTACTGAGATAATTACGGCTCTATCTCATTACTGAGATAATAAACAGCAAGCGAAGATTTAATACCAAAAATTCCACGTAAGCGGGTTAGGATGCATCGCATGCCCAAAAGCGTATGCCTGGAAACAGGTTGATGCGCTTTTGCGAGAATCAAAAAGGTAAGGATGATGAGATGAAAAAATCAGCTGATGGGATAAATTCAAGAATGAACAGCGGTAGCCCCGGTGAGGCTGGCCAGGTCCGGTCTCGCGGCTGGAGCCGCTGGCTGGGACTGATACCCATTGCGCTTATCGTGATGCTGACTTCACTATTAGCCATGTTAAATATTCGTGCAAGTATGGTCTCACCCGTTCTCTTCCCCATACTCAACACCCTGTTCATATTCAGCACGTATTCTCTTGCTGCATACTTTGCCGCGAGGAACTTCTTAAGAACCGGCTCATGGCAATTACTGTTGTTTGGCACCGGCATCCTGATGTTAGGTATATCTGCCACCCTCGCAGCATGGCTATCAATTGCAGGCGGGCTGAACCTGGTAGCGAAAATACATAATGTGAATGCCCTGGCAGCATCCTTCTTAATGCTCTCTGTAGCAGCTTTCGCCTGGAAAGGTGTATTACCAAGAAAAAAACCAGGTCGGCTACGGATCTTGATTAGCGTTTATACAATTGCACTGGCATTCGTAGCCCTGGTGACAGTGCTGGCTCTGGAGAATCTCATACCCACCTTCGTTAACGCTTCTGGCCCTACGATGCTAAGACAGGTCATATACGGGACGGCGGCGGCGATAACCGGGATTTCAGCTTTCTGGTTACTGCGTCTTTACTCCAGGTCAAAAGCCGATTTCCTATACTGGAGCTGTCTGGGACTTATGCTGATTACTATCGGCTTTACTGCCGGGCTTTTTGCGGTTATTCTCTCGGATTCGGTTAGCTGGCTCGCCAGGATAGGCTTGTATTTCAGCGGCATATACTTCATAATTGCAGGCCTTGTCGCCAGAACCGATGCACAGACCAGGGGTATGGATATCCATGAACTCATAGCTGAATTTGCCAAACATGCAAACGTAAACTATGAGTTTCTGGTCAATACTGCCAGCGATGCGATAATTGCTGTGGATAACCTGGGCAGGATATTGACGTGGAATCCAGCCGCAGAGAAAATGTTCGGCTATAGCCGGGGTGAGGCTGTAGGCTCAGCCTTTATTTATCTGTTAATCAGCCCCGATGACGTGGACTCTTACAAAAAGGCGGCATATGCAGTTGATCAGGATAAGGAAAACGATGGGTCTTCTGTGACTATGGAACTAAAAGTCAGGAGAAGAAACACAGAGGAGTTCCCGGTGGAACTGAGGCTGGCTTCAAGAAAGCTGTCAATGGGGCGGCTTTATATCACTACACTGATCCTGAGGGATATTACCGAACGCAAGCGGGCTGAAGAGGCGCTGCAAAAAAGCGAGCAGCGCTGGGCAACCACCCTGGCCAGCATCGGTGATGCGGTCATTTCCACCGATGTCGATGGCAGGATTACTTTCATGAATGCCAGGGCTGAAGAATTGACAGGCTGGATGCTCGCTGAGGCTGCGACAAAACCGATAACTGAGGTCTTCAATATCATCAACGAATACACCTTCAAGGAAGCTGATAACCCTGTTATCAGGGTGCTTCAGGAAGGGACAGTGGTCGGCCTTGCCAATCATACTATTCTGGTAAAAAAGGACAAAACTCAAGTCCCGATCGACGATAGCGGTGCACCTGTAAGAGACACTGACGGTAAGATCATGGGTGTGGTGCTGGTCTTTCGCGATATCACTGAGCGCAAGCGAGCTGAAGAAGATCTGCACAAAGCGCACAATGAATTAGAACTGCGTGTTCAGAAGAGGACAGCTGAACTGAAAGAATCTAATATAATATTACTGGCTGAAATCACCATGCATAAACAAGCCAAGAAAAAAATCGAACACCTTGCATTGTTCCCGGAGTTAAATCCGAACCCGATCATCGAAATAAATGCAGAAGGAACGATTACATTCTCCAATGCAGCGACTTCGCAAATCCTGAAGACATTAGGGATCCGGGACGATGCACGTGTCTTTTTGCCAGGTGATTTTGAAGATATCATGAAAGCCCTGAAACAGGAAAAAGAGATCCAACCTTTTTATCGCCTTGTTGAGGTCAAAGACAGAATATTCAGCGAGTCCATATATGTATCGAAAAAACTGAATGTTGTGCATATTTATATGAACGACATCACCGAGTACAAAAAGGCTGAGGAAAAAATAAGAGAACAGGCCGCACTCATTGATAAAGCACAGGAGGCTATAGGGGTCAGAAGCTTAGAGCACATCCTCACATACTGGAATAAAGGCGCACAACGCCTGTATGGCTGGACAGCACAGGAAGCTATAGGCAAAAATCCTGCTGAGTTCCTGTTTAAAGACAACAAAGAGCCACCCCGGCTCATTGAGGCAAAAAAGATTGTGCTTGAGAAGGGAGAGTGGATAGGCGAGCTGCATCAGCTTACGAAAGAAGGTAAAGAAGTAATTGTTGAAAGTCACTGGACCCTGATATATGACAGCGAAGGAAAACCGAAATCAATACTTGTTGTCAACACGGATATCACTGAAAAGAAAATGTTCGAGTCGCAATTATTACGAGCGCAGCGGATGGAAAGCATAGGCATTCTTGCAGGAGGCATAGCGCATAACCTCAACAATATGCTGACGCCGGTGATGCTATCCCTGCAAATGTTAAAAGGAAAATTCACAGATGAGCATAGCCGGAAATTGCTTTCTATTCTTGAAAATAACTCGCAGCGCAGCGCTGACTTAATAAAGCAGGTCCTGTCATTTTCACAGGGAGTCGAAGGTGAACGCAATCCTCTTGAAACAAAACATATTATCTTTGAAATTAAGAAGATCGCAAAAGAAACATTCCCAGGAAATATTGAAATCAGAACTGATATACCAGAAGATCTCATTACCATCCTGGGAGATGCCACACAACTGCACCAGGTTATAATGAACCTGTGCGTGAATGCCCGTGATGCTATGCCGGATGGAGGTATTCTGACAATCTCGGCTGAAAATTTCTTAGTTGATGAGAACTATGCACGGATGCATTCCGAAGCTAAAGCGGGTTCTTATGTTGCCATTACAGTTTCGGATACCGGGACAGGTATTCCTCCTGATGTACTTGATAGGGTTTTTGAACCGTTCTTCACGACAAAGGAGTTTGGAAAAGGAACCGGACTTGGCCTGTCAACGTCTCTTGCTATTGTAAAAAGTCATGGCGGTTTCATAAAAGTACACAGCGAGATTGGAAAAGGGACGCAATTCAGCATATATTTGCCGTCGACTAAAACCGAGATTCAAAGTGCACAGGAACAACAGCTTGAATTGCTCTTCGGGCATGGAGAATTGATTCTTGTTGTCGAAGATGAAGATTCTGTCCGCAAGGTTACTGTTTCGACACTGGAAAAATACGGGTATAGTGCGCTTGCAGCCGAAGATGGTGCGGAGGCGGTAGTATTGTATGCCCGGAATAAGGATAAAGTCAGAGTTATCCTTATGGATATGATGATGCCTGTCATGGATGGTCCTGCGAGCATCCGGGCGATTCATAAAATAAACCCTGAGGTTAAGGTTATTGCGGTTAGCGGATTAGCTGAGAAAGACATCCTTGAGGAGGTTGAAGACCTTGCAAACGCGTTCTTGCCAAAACCTTACACTGCCCGGAAGCTGCTCAAAACCTTAGATGAAGTTTTGAGCACCAGGTAAATGCATCAGGCTCTGGAATACAGCCAGAATGAGAATTTCCAAAACTATATTAAGATGCGAATAAGTCCAGATTCATTGCTTGCTATTGATATGGTAAAACGAATGAAATCAGAAAAAATTGTAGCGGTGGTAGCTATGATAGTGCTGGTGGGTTTTAGTGCATTGTGTGCGTGGTACTTAACGGGTTTACCAAAAATGAGTTCAGGAGCCTCAGAGCAAATAACTATCGGGATAATGCCCATTGAATCACATGCATTAATCTATGTTGCCGAAGATAAGGGATTTTTTTCCGAAAATGGCCTCGATGTGACAATACGGGATTACAATACAGGACCTGCGGCAATCCAGGGATTGTTAGACAATGAAGTGGACATTTCAGGATCAGGCGAGTATGTTGTCGTTAGAAGCGCATTCAATAAAAAGAATATTAACATAATCGCAAGCATAGATAATTACCAGGTCTTCTATCTTGCTGGCCGCAAAGACAGGGGAATTGAAAACATTTTAGACTTGAAGGGAAAAAAGATCGGTGTTACGCAGGGAAGCCAGGCTGAATTCTTTCTTGGCAGATTTCTCAACCTGCGCGGCATTAGGTTGCAGGACATAACCCGTATTGATGTCCAGACGTCCCAATCCGTGAATGCCATAACAAATGGCAGCGTAGATGCGGTCATTTACAGTCGGCAGTATAATGATACTATCAAAGACAGGCTGGGTGACAATGGGGTATTCTGGCCAGCGCAAAGCAGCCAGCTGCTTTACAGCGTTATGGCTTCCAGAAACGACTGGATCGCCAGTCATCCCGGAACAATTAACAGGTTCCTGAAATCTCTTGTCCAGGCTGAAGAATATACGGCAAAGCATCCCGCTGAAGCAAAGGCTATAATACAAAAGAGACTGAACTATAAAGATGCGTATATGGAAACAGTATGGTCTGAACACCAGTTCTCCCTCTCACTTGAACAGTCGCTCATTCTCATGATGGAAGATGAAGCCCGGTGGATGATCAAGAATAACCTTACCAGTGAAAAGAAGACTCCAGATTTCCTCAAGTACATATATTTCGACGGCTTAATTACGATAAAGCCGGAATCTGTGAACATCATACGTTGAGACGGGGAAAAATGAAAATCAGGACACAGTTGATTATCAGCATGGTTTTCTTCAGTATAGCCCTGCTTATCGTTTCCGCATCGATGATTATCACAGACCGGCAGCTAGAGCGGCTGCATATACAGGAAGAACTGACAAATAATATCGAGATTAAAGCCAACGAGCTCAGTTATTTATCGAACGATTTTCTTCTGTACCATGAAAGCCAGCAAATCGACAGGTGGAAGTCACTGTATTCCTCTATCTCCGACGATATATCTAACCTGAATGTGGACAGGCCGGATCAGCAGGCGCTTATCAATAGCATCAGGTCAGATCAGCAGAGGCTGAACGCAGTCTTTACTGATATATTATCAAAAATAGAAACCTCACCCAACGCGTTTGATCCGGCATTTATCCAGGTATCATGGAGCAGGATAGGCGTTCAGACCCAGGGGTTAGTCTCCGATGCTTCGAGCCTGTCGCAAAAGATCCATGACGAAGGGGAACAAACAAAGCTCATTAATTACCTGCTCAGTGTCGCCCTGCTGGGAATATTTGGCGTATTTCTTCTCACCAATTATTTCCTGATTTACAGGCGCACGTTGAAATCGATATCGAACCTGCAGGAAGGGACACGAATTATCGGTTCCGGAAACCTTGATTTCTCAATAGAAGAAGAAAAGGGCGATGAATTCTGGGAATTATCTCACGCCTTTAACCGGATGGCAACAAACCTGAAAACCGTTACTGCTTCCAAATCGGAGCTGGAGAAGGAAATTACCGAGCGCAAGTGTGCTGAGGAGGCACTGCGTAAAGTGCATGATGAGTTAGAACTGCGTGTTCAGGAACGGACCGCGGAACTGAGAATAGCCAACATAGAATTAGAGACTGAGATAAATGAACGCAAGCTGGCTGAGGAGAAAGTACGGGAGCAAGCTGAGCTTCTTGATAAAGCACAGGAGGCTATAGGGGTCAGAAGCTTAGAGCACATCCTCACATACTGGAATAAAGGCGCACAACGCCTGTATGGCTGGACAGCACAGGAAGCTATAGGCAAAAATCCTGCTGAGTTCCTGTTTAAAGACAACAAAGAGCCACCCCGGCTCATTGAGGCAAAAAAGATTGTGCTTGAGAAGGGAGAGTGGATAGGCGAGCTGCATCAGCTTACGAAAGAAGGTAAAGAAGTAATTGTTGAAAGTCACTGGACCCTGATATATGACAGCGAAGGAAAACCGAAATCAATACTTGTTGTCAACACGGATATCACTGAAAAGAAAATGTTCGAGTCGCAATTATTACGAGCGCAGCGGATGGAAAGCATAGGCATTCTTGCAGGAGGCATAGCGCATAACCTCAACAATATGCTGACGCCGGTGATGCTATCCCTGCAAATGTTAAAAGGAAAATTCACAGATGAACAGAGCCAGAAATTGCTTTCTATTCTTGAAAATAACTCGCAGCGCAGCGCTGACTTAATAAAGCAGGTCCTGTCGTTTTCACGGGGAGTTGAAGGTGAACGCGTTTCCCTTGCTGCAAAACACCTCATAATTGAAATTAAGAAGGTTGCAAAAGAAACATTCCCAAGAAATATTGAAATCAGAACTGATATACCAGAAGATCTCATTACTATCCTGGGAGATGCCACACAACTGCACCAGGTTATAATGAACCTGTGCGTGAACGCCCGTGATGCTATGCCGGATGGAGGTATTCTGACAATCTCGGCTGAAAATTTCCTGGTTGATGAGAACTATGCACGGATGCATTCCGAAGCTAAAGCGGGTTCTTATGTTGCCATTACAGTTTCGGACACCGGGACAGGTATTCCTCCTGATGTACTTGATAGGGTTTTTGAACCGTTCTTCACGACAAAGGAGTTTGGAAAAGGAACAGGACTTGGCCTGTCAACGTCTCTTGCTATTGTAAAAAGTCATGGCGGTTTCATAAACGTACACAGCGAGATTGGAAAAGGAACGCAATTCAGCATATATTTGCCGTCGACTAAAACCGAGATTCAAAGTGCACAGGAACAACAGCTTGAATTGCTCTTCGGGCATGGAGAATTGATTCTTGTTGTCGAAGATGAAGATTCTGTCCGCAAGGTTACTGTTTCGACACTGGAAAAATACGGGTATAGTGCGCTTGCAGCCGAAGATGGTGCGGAGGCGGTAGTATTGTATGCCCGGAATAAGGATAAAGTCAGAGTTATCCTTATGGATATGATGATGCCTGTCATGGATGGTCCTGCGAGCATCCGGGCGATTCATAAAATAAACCCTGAGGTTAAGGTTATTGCGGTTAGCGGATTAGCTGAGAAAGATAAACTTGCAGAGATTGCACGCTCTCATACAAAGGCTTTTTTACCAAAACCTTATACTGCCCGGAAGCTGCTCAAAATCATACACAAAGTTATAAGTGAAGAATAAGAATTAATTTACAATATCTTCAACTTTAACCTTCGTCAATTCTTCTTTAAGTACTGAAATAAATTTTGGGATTTCAGCAGGTTGGTAAATACTAATGAATTTTATACCTGAACCTTTACGAATATATCTGCATTTTAAAAATCCAAGCATTTCAAGTTCTTTAATTTTTTCTGAAACCTGGTTTATATAGAGACTATTTATACTGGATTCATTAGCCAATCTCTGGTATTCAAAAACAACATCATCTACTGTTATCCTGACATTCTTTCTATCCCGGTCATGTAACCTGAGGCATGCATAAAATATGAGTTTAATGTGAATTGGCAGTGTTTTAAGTACATCAAGTATAAGATCAGAATGTGATCCTGAGGGATAACAAACATGTCTATCCGGGTTTTCTCCCCGTATCTGGTTGAAAAAATTCATTTGCCTGCCAGCTCGCATTTTAAATAATGGTAATTCATATTATTATCCTGAGACGAAATAAATGATTTATTTTTTAATTATATTCAGAATCACATGAATATATATGCAGGTGTGAATTTTAGAACACCGGATCAATCCCCGGCACCAAAAAAATAAAAATATTCAACCGCCTCATTTCACAGGAGCGTATGGATTTTCTTAACAAGTTCTCTACCAAATGCATAAAGGTCGCCCGGATGTCTTGAAGTGATAAGATTTCCGTCCACAACAACTTCCTTATCTTCATACAGGACACCTGCAGATTTCATGTCGTCCCTGATACCTATGTAGCACGTCGCTTTCCTTCCTTCTATTAATCCTGCTGAAATAAGCGTCTGGCCGCCATGA
Source organism: Candidatus Methanoperedens sp. (assembly GCA_012026795.1). Classification (NCBI taxonomy): domain Archaea; kingdom Methanobacteriati; phylum Methanobacteriota; class Methanomicrobia; order Methanosarcinales; family Candidatus Methanoperedentaceae; genus Candidatus Methanoperedens; species Candidatus Methanoperedens sp. The sequence goes on along the minus strand of VEPM01000024.1, from coordinate 13,683 downwards.
CATATTGCACCCACAAGTTTATTCTCCCTGAAAAAATGTCTTGCGATATCAAGCGCCTTTTTTTCAAGCCTGACCTTTTCAGGCGCCTTTCCCCCGGGAAGAATTAGCATGTCAAAATCTTTCGGGTCCACTTCGTTAAATGTCATATCCACATTTATAGAATAACCATATTCCCCTGTAATTATTCCCTGCTTCAAGGATGCAACCTTCACAATAATGCCTTCTTCTTTTAACCTGTTAAACGGGTATAAAAGCTCCTGGTCTTCAAAATTATCCGCGCTTAATATAAGTGCTTTCAATACGATTCCCCCCATAATCTAACTTAAACCTCCTGAGTATTAATCCTTTTGATGATACTCTGACGAAAAATTAAAGTTCATTGGAAACTTATTATAATACGGAATTGGGAAATCCAATATCGAGAAAATCTAAAAATGCTCATCATACGAGCAACAGCATGACCAATACCCCTCCGTAGATCAATGAGCCGGCCACAAAGAATTTCGGCTCTCCTCTTTCTGCGCCAGGGACTTCATCTTTGATAACATTGAACAGCACTGCACCTGCTATAAAAGCCAGAAATACCGCTGCTTCTGATTGCCTCTCCGGAAAAAGAACAGACAGGGCCCAGCCTGTAAGGGGCATTATACTGAGTATATACCTGCCATACCTGTTGAACAGGGAACTATAGTGTATCTCCATGGTTCTATCCATCCCGAAGAAGTGAAGTATCAGGGCAACAGAGAATAGTACTGCTCCGGGTAAACTTGTCCGGACCTCGAAGCGCAGGTTGAAGGCTATCAGCAGGCTTACAAGGGCAAGCATGCTGAAATGGATAATAAATATTCCTTTTGGGGCTGTGACAGAATCCATATTTTGCCCTGCTTTTGCTGCAATATGGCGGCGTGAGTGTATTGCAGCATGTTCTGATATGAAGAACACAAGAAAGCCTATGAATGCAACCCCGAAGATCGCAACCTCTGATGTAAATATCTGGCCGGGGAAATTACGCAGTAGCAGCTTGAGATGTCCGCCTGCCTTCTGTATCGTAGGCAAAAGATCGAAGAATACGTAGGCTGCTGCAACACCGCCTGAGAACGAGATTACTGGCTTCTTATATCGTTCGGAGAAGCTATATAATCCGGGAGCAGTAAGATGAACTGCACAGAAGAGTATAGATATTATGAGAGTGATTAATATTATTCGCTCTGGCATACTTCCCCGAACTCTCTTTTTAGCCAGTACTCACCAAGCATCATATTTACAATCCCGGAGGGGACATCAAGCAGCATCTCTCTATATGCATATGGTACATTAATTGAGGAAATCGTCCTCCTGGACCTGGCAATTTCCTTATCAAGAAGGCTGTTGATGCCTGTATTCAAGCACCCTGGAAGCAATAACCCTGGGCCCGGCAGACCGGATTTATTTCCGTCTATCACTTTTTTCAGATCTACTATGTCATCAGCTATCTGCATTGCTTTTCCACATCCAAGCCCGTATTCTGCAAAAGATGCTATCTCTTTTTCATACGGACGCATCTCACCGGATATCCCCTGGCCGCCTGATCTTGCAGCCAGGCATCCCCACATAGCTGCCAGTCTGAACAATCTCCCCGTCTTCTGGGTAATTATAGCATCGTAAATTTCAGCCGACTGCAGGTTAGATGCGTGGAACAGCTCATTTACAACACCGGAGACCATCCCTCTCTGGGTTTCTGCCAGCATGTGCACATACAATTCCCCGTAATGTGCAGCGATATCATACGGCAGGCTCAGAATATCCATTACATCAAGAATAGCCCTTTTGTGCCCTCTTGTAAGGTGCGCTGCCGGCTGTCCCCTGCGCTCTTTATCCCCATCCAGCATATCATCCAGGATCAGCGAAGCACTGTGCGCCAGTTCAATAGCACAGGCAAGGTCAAGCGCCCCGGATATATCCCTGTCCCGGTCAGATACGGCATCAAAAACAAGAAGAAGCAGCCCGGCACGCATTCTTTTCCCTTTTAACAGCGTTAAAATTACATCCGGGTCGGATATTTTATTTTCGACTATGAGTTTTATATGACTGTTTATTTCCTGTCTTTTTTTATCAAGGTATTCCTGAAAGGTTCTCATTTATATCCTCTCCAGGAATAGCGTCCCTGCCAGTGCATATATCAAAACGAACTGCAATCCCAGCAACTTCCATGCGATTTTATATTCCTGTGTCTTGGTATGTTCATAAAGTGCAAGCATAACATAGCCATAACCAAAACCGAATACACCAAGACCTGTTATGACAATCAGGTTTGCTTCAAGCCCCAGGGCAAGCGCCTGTGCAAGATAAGAGGATACGGGTATTGTAGCCATACCCAGGGCACCGAACCCAATGGTATGGAACCTCCTGAATTCAAGACCGTACAGTGTACAGAAAAGTATGCCAATACCAACTGCCATGCCGGGAAATAGAGACCCCAGCATGCGATTTGCGTATATACCTGTTAATAATGCCAGTATAAACGCAAAACAGCCTGCTGATATAAGAGCTGCATCGCCAAAAACGGTTTTCCAGGGTTTTCCTGCCCTGGTTGTATCATCAAACATATGCTCACCATATAGCAAAAGAGATACAACTGCAAGAGACAGGCCCAGAACCGCATTGTCTACAGCCCTGAATGCAGATGTCCCGATTATGACCAGGGATAAAAACGCCAGCATAAAAGGCAGGTGTATCAGGGTAAACAGACTGCCGACCGTGCTTTTATTATATACCAGGTATTTGTACCATTCTAACTGCCTGTTTATTTCCTCGCCCTCCATAATAACTTCAAAGCCTCCCATAGATGAAGTTTCATGTTCAATATCTTTGTAGTTTTTTGAAGTGTCCAGCCATCTCTTATACCGATATATGCTCCTTTCCTTAATCTGTCCATTACCCTGCGTTCATCTTCCATCCATGCAAATTCCTTCTGTATCGCATGTTCATACGCAGAAGGATCATCCCAATTCTCTACTAATATCTGCGCGCTTCTCATTCCCGGTATTATGCCTTCGCCTGCAAGGGGAGCAACGCATCCTATTGTCTCTCCCACTCCCCATATATTATGAAATATGTACGGCATGCTGCTGCGCGGGGCGGTTAAGCGTACCTTACCTGCACAGCCGCACAACACCTCTCTTTTATCGCCTTTAATCCAGTTCAGGTTTTTGAGAATATTATGGGGCTCAATCACAAGACTGCCTGCCCCTATATGGTATTCGTTTCTCGATATCGGAAAAATCCACGCATACCCTGTTCTGGTTATTTTAATACTCATTCCAAGAGACTCTGCACTGCGAATACGGTACTGGACGCAGGGAAGGATCATATCATTTTTTATCCGGGGCAGATATGCACGGGAAATCCCGGTCGCATCGATGACCCTGTCGTATTCTGCGATTTTTACAGGCGAACGTTCTACTGAAGCGCCATGCAAAAGATCGGATATAAGAAGCGGCTTATCAAAAGTTTGCGCGTATGCTTTTATTTTCATCTCATCCATTATAATATGGTCGAATCGCATCCTGACATATTTAGCCGGGTCAAGCCCGGTATCCTCTAAAAGCTGTTCAAACCCGGATGAAGTACCCCATGCGCATGGACTTATGCCGCAGCTTGTCTTGTGCGGTTGTTCCTGTTCGAATAAAGTCACGTCATCGAATCCCCGGTTGCGCAGGAGCCTGTACAGGTATGCACCTGATATTCCTGCGCCAGCTATCGCTATTTTCATCTTTATTCCCCGTCACCCCCTGGTTAATTGAAATTTTTATCGTTGTTATTGTAATCGTCTAAAGATTTTGATATGATTCCAGATATACTTTTCCACTATCTTGCCAGAAACGAGATTGCCAGGAAATAGCTCATTAAGCACAGTAACTTAAGAGCGATTTCAGGTTTGTGAATATAGTATTCAGCATCTTCAACGTCTTTTCTTACTGCCCTGACATACCTTGAAAGGGTTATTTCTATAGCAGAGATATTAGCTGCCAGAACCGCCCATATTAAAAATGCCGGGTTGAGTGTCAGCGTATTCAGATAAAATCCGACCATTACAGGGATGAACCCGAATGATACAGCGAACCAGAAATCATTATGAAAAAATCCTTTCATGAACCTGGCAGGATATGCCCAGACAAAAAAAGTCTGCAGGGGGATCATCCATAGCAGGTGCCATGCAGCAAGCTCTATCATCCAGTATATACTTATTATAACTGCTATGCTTACTGCGGCCAGCCCCAGCAGCAGCAGTTCTCTGGGCATCAGGTATTTCACGTAACTGCTTCCCATCCCCGGAAGCTGGTCAAAGGAATGGGCTGCAATCCCCAGTCCCAGGAAGTATGCAACAATAACCCATGCAAAAACATCCCACCTGTGGATGCCTGCTATCCCGAACCCGATAGCCAGGAAGCTCAGGTTCATTGCTGTGTATGGAAGATGCAGTATTGTCCATATTTCGGCCCGCTTTGAACCCTCAATCTGATACCAGGTCTTTTTCATGGATTATCTTGAAATTCATGTTGAGAGATGCATAAACTCGCTCCAGTGCTGCCACAGGTAAACCAGAGCCCACAGTATCATAATAGCGTAGCTTACATAGAGAAAATCTGTAATCGGACCATGAGATTCGGCTATAACTCCTCCAAATTCTTCAGCATGGGCGCTGGCATCCTCAGGGCTGTATTTATCCCCACTTTTGACTGCTAACCACACCCCTGCCAGGATTCCTGCTATGATAACAATCGTTAACCAGACGTAGGAGTTTATCAACAATCCGTAACTCTCGGTAAAAACCATATTTAAACCTTCTTATCTTCTTTTTCAGATACTTCGGGTTCCTCGAATATTCTGTATTTAGGAGCCTCAACATCGGTAAATTGTCCTGTTCTGATCCCCCAGACTAAAAATCCCAGGAATATGAGGAATATAATAAAAGTCATTATAAATTCGGCAACCATGTACTCTTCCATTATTTTCACCTCTTTAAATTTCTTGCATATTTATCTTCATAAAGCTGCATCCACTTTGTATTATAATCATCAGGAGTTGAAAAGCTCTGGATATAATAAATCAGCCTGTAGACCTCATCATCACTTAAAACATATTTCCATGGCGGCATATTTGTAGTTTCTACCCCTTCCCTGATCTTCCAGACATATTGCCCGTAATGTTCAAAATCACCCCCGGTCTCAGTAAAATTAGCAGGCACAGGTGAAATATATCCTTCTTTGCTCAGGACAGAGGCTACTCCATCGCCCTGTCCTTCTTTCCCATGACACTGTTCGCAGTAAAGCGCAAATAATTTTTTTCCTGACTCAAACTGCTCCCAGGTGCCTGATATGGGTGGAGAAAAATTCGTTTCATTGACAAACCGCATTGCTTCGTTATCAGAAAAGTCGCCACTTATAGTCCTTGTTGCACCTGTAGCGAAGCTCATCTCAAAAAGAGCAACTTTCCATCTATCTGTCTCATTCATAGAAAGCTTCCATGGAGGCATAGCTGTTCCCGGAACTCCTTCGCTCACCCGCCAGAAATGGTAAGCATCACCTGGTTCAGGCAGATAGGTTCTGATCCTTTCATGAAGGTTGGCTGGCTGGGTTATGACGTGTCTGGCATATGGTCCCTGAGCGTTCCCGGACCCCCCGTGGCAGGGAAGACATTTCTGCGTAAAAATTATTTTGCCATCATCAAAAACCGACCCAAATTCAAGCCCTGTACTCTCACTTCCATTATATGTACCATTCTCAGCATCATAATACTTTACCACCTCCTTCATAACAGGAGCATAAGGCTGTTTCTTATCCGAATACTCATATGGGACTGCGGGATGGAAATTCGCAGGTTCCAGGTCTTCTCCCCCCAGCCTTTGAATATAGGCAACCAGGGAATTGAGTTCATCTTCGGATAAGAACTCAAATTTGGGCATAATCGAACGGGGGCTGGTATTCCTTGGGTCTTTATCATGGATTATATGCCACTGAGTCGGTCTCATACCTCCGATCTGGGCAAGATCAGGACCTGTTCGCTCGGTGCCTAATAAATGAGGAGAGTCATAATAGTAGTCGCCCTTTTCTGAAATCCTGCCAATAGCCCAGTCCTGGGGTCTTACAAACTGGGAATGGCAGTAAAAACATCCCAGGCTTTTATATAAAACCCTTCCTTTCTCTTCCTGCATGGTATAGGGATGGGATATGTTGCTGGGCCCTGGCGATACAGCCATATAAGGCATTGCTACGACCATGAAGGTCATCAGGGTAAAAAGACTGAGAGCTCCAATTACTATGATCGGTACGTTGATGGTATGCTGGGACTTTCTCTGGAGGCTGGAATGCTGCTTTGAACTATTAACCGCGGTGACTTTAAGGTGTTCTTTCTCCACATGAGGCTTGCTGGCGATATTTTCACGGGCTGTATAGAAGGTCATAAGGACGTTAAAAGCGAAAATATATGCGGCCACCACTATCATCCCGCCGCCCATAGCCCGGAGTATATACCATGGCTGGAGAAGCAGAAGAACAGATTGTATGTGCATGTTCTGCCACCAGGCAGAGTTTGCAACAAGCCCTGCAATGGTCATAGCCCAGAAAAATATGTTAAATGCAACAAACGCGAGCCACCAGCTTATGCTCATGAGCCTCTGGCTGTAAATTTTAATGCCTGTAAGCTTGGGAACCAGCCAGTATATTATACCAACTGCAAGAAACCCAAAACCACCCAGGATCGCCAGATGCGCATGACCGACTGTCCACTGGGAGAAGTGCAGGTACATATTTGTGCTTCTCAATGCCTGCAGGCTTCCCTGGAGAGAGGTAAGGAAATACATGAGAAAACCAGCTACAATGAACCTGAACGGGATATTCTCGATGAACATGCTCCAGGAGCCGCGAAGGGTAAGGCCTATGTTTACTATAAAGGTCAGAACAGGAACCAGCATCAAGACGCTTGTTGTGACCGCTATTGTTTTGAGCCACTCGGGTATGGGGGTCTGCAAAAGGTGATGACCGCCAACGCCTGTATAGAAAAAAGCTATGGTGAAGAAACTTATCAGTGAAAGCAGGTGGCTGTAGAGAGGACGGTTTATCATACGCGGGATAGCATAGTACCATGTTGCTATTCCTAATGTCGTGAACCACAACCCCAGAACGTTATGACCATAGTACCAGTTGAATATGGAATCGGTAATGCCGGTAATAGCGCCTGTTGAAGGTCTCCACATCACATTGCCGATGAAATAAAGGATTGGGAACCATAGAAAAGTACCTGTGTAATACCATGTGGAAACATAGAGCTTCTTCTCAACCCTCCTGCTGAGTGTAGCTAAGATATTATAAAGTATCAGAAGAAGAGTGAGCATAATAAAAACATCAGCAATCCAGGGAAGCTCAGCATATTCTCTGCCCTGGGTTTGCCCGAAAAAGAGGATAAGCAGTATTCCGCCGACCAGTGTACCATTCCACATTATTGCTGCCATTTTTGCCAGCCTGGCACTGAAGATCGGTGTGTTTACCAGCCTCGGAATCGCCCAGAACATACCTCCTATTAAACCTGAAGAAACAAACCCGAAAAGTACACCGTTTACATGGGAGGGTCTAATCCTGCCAAAGGTTAGATAGACTGCATCACTCAAAAAGTACGGCTGGAAGAATTTTATTGCAAGAATGAACCCGAACGTGGCAAATATGGGGAACCATACCAAAGAACCTAAGAACCATAATTTTACAGCTCCGTCGCCGTCTTTAAATTTTCTTTCCTGAGGGCTGTAATGATCCGATATATCTGCTGTTATATAATTTCCCCCTTCACTGCTACAGGTAACTATTGTTATCCTGCCTGGTTTTTGAATGAAATACAGAGATTGTACTCTTTTCTTTAAAATTGGACTGTTGTGTATAAATATCTTTTCTAAGGGATGGAAAGCCTTTTTAATCTTTAGATTGTATTAAAATATGGGGGGTTATGAAATAAGCAACCGATCCGAAAGTTCCATTTTTTGTGTAAAAATGAGAAGGCGAGGCAATTATGATGATAGTTCAGGATACTGAAGATAACAGGATGAAATGCATTTGCCCGGATTGCCCGAGTTATCCTCACGACTGCAAAGGGGAGATTCTTTACTGCGGCAGGGGTAATAGTGCCTGCGAGATCAGCATCAGAGGATGCAATTGTGTAAATTGCCCTGTTTATTATGAATACAAGCTGGAAGGGTTGTATTTTTGTGATAAAGAAGAAGCCGGGGAAAGCAATACTTTGATGCGCAGGAAAAGGTCTTCTGAAGATGATTCCTTTTACCGGACAGTAGTGGGAATTAAAGATATGGCAGCAAGGGGAGAAAGCACAGTAGCCGCAATGGGATCATTGAAAAAACTCCCATTCTCTCTTGATGAACTGCATTTTATTCCCGCGCAGGTGGAAAAGATCCCTTTAAATATGGATGATGACGTAAACACTGAAGTTTGCATCGGGCCTGATGCGAAAAACCCGTTAAAAGTTTCATCCCCCCTTCTGATCTCAGGGATGAGTTTCGGAGCAGTTTCAAAGAATGTCAGGCTGGTAATCGCGCAGGCAGCTTCAAGGTTAAAGATTGGCTTCAACTCAGGCGAAGGCGGGATTCTGGATGATGAACTCAGTATCGCCCGTGATTATCTTATTGCCCAGTATGCTACAGGCCGGTTCGGCATTAATGAAGACATGTTGAAGCATGCCGCTGCTATAGAGATCAGGTTTGGGGAAGGAGCATATCCGGGTAAAGGGAGTTATCTGCCTGCAAGTAAAGTCACTCCTGAGATTGCGGGGATGAGAGGCTTAAAGATCGGTGAAGCTGCATATTCACCTGCACACCATACCGACATAACCACAGTGCAGGAACTTAAAGAAAAAGTTTCCTGGCTGCGTGATCTCACAGGCGGTATTCCCGTCGGTGCAAAACTGGGATGCGGCAATATCGAAAAAGATATCCGGGCCCTGGTTGATGCCGGGGTTGATTTTATTGCACTTGATGGTTTTGGCGGAGGTACAGGGGCCACGGATCTTTATGTGAGGGAAAACGTTGGAATTCCGATTTTTGCAGCCCTGCCACGTGCTTTTAAATTACTTTCTGACCTCGGTGTCAAAGATAATATTTCTCTCATCGCAGGAGGAGGCTTACGCACTTCTGCTGATTTTGCCAGATGCCTTGCGCTTGGTGCGGATGCTGTTTACATAGGCACATCTGCATTGATCGCTATCAATTGTGAGCAGTACAGGATCTGTTATACCGGCCTGTGCCCGACAGGTGTGACCACCACAAATCCGGTACTTGTAAAGCGGGTAAATATTGAAAAAAGTGTTGGAAAACTATCCAATTTTATTAATGTATGTACCAGGGAAATAGCTAACCTGACCAGGATCGTGGGAAAAGATGATGTCAACGAGCTTGATAGCAATGATCTTGTTTCAATGAACAGGGAACTGGCAATCCTTACTGGTACCAGATGGTTAAATGGGGAATATTTAAAATAAGTATAATCCTGGCAATTACTTATTTATTTCTTGGAATCCTATAATCCAGAAATGCCTACTATAAGTGAAAAGATACTTTCCCGTGCTTCGGGTAAGCCCGCAAATGCCGGTGATTTTGTTTTAGCAAAAGTAGATTATGCGATGGCTCATGACGGGACAAGCATCCTGGCTGTGAAATCCTTCAAGGAAATGGGTGTGAAGAAAGTATGGGACCCGGACAGGATAATCATACCATTTGACCACATAGTTCCGGCCAATAACGAAACTGCTGCAAAACTTCACAAAAGCACCAGGCAATGGATAAAAGAGCAGGGGATCATAAATTTCTTCGATGTAGGCGAAGGCATCTGTCACCAGGTCTTGCCTGAGCAGGGTTTTGCCATGCCCGGAAAACTTATAATCGGGGCGGATTCACATTCATGCACTTACGGAGCCTTCGGGGCTTTTGCCACAGGGGTCGGTGCAACTGATATGGCTGAGATCTTCGCAAGCGGCAAATTGTGGCTTCGCGTCCCGCAAACAATAAAGATCACAGTGGAAGGGAAACTCGCAAAAGGCGTGTCAGCAAAGGACATGACACTTTTCATAATCAAGAATGTAGGTGCAGATGGGGCTAATTATAAAGCTATAGAATATTACGGCAGTGCCATCAGTGAATTATCAATGGCCGAGCGTATGACCCTTTGCAATATGTCAATAGAGATGGGGGCAAAAGCAGGCATCATTCCTGCTGATGCTAAAACCCTCGAATATCTTAAAGGACGGGCGCGTGATAAATTCGAGCCTGTTTATGCCGATAAGGATGCTAAATATTGTGAGGAATATAATTTTAATGCAGCAGACATTGAACCGCAAATTGCAAAACCGCACGAGGTTGATAATGTATCAGGGGTCGGAACACTTCTTGGCACGCCTCTTGACCAGGTTTTCATAGGCTCATGTACGAACGGAAGATTTGAAGACCTGGAAGTTGTGGCAAAGATCCTTTCAGGCAAAAAGGTAAAAGTCAGGACAATTGTGCTTCCTGCTTCGCGCTCTGTCCTGATAAAAGCAACGGAATCCGGTATTATTTCTACTCTTCTTAAAGCCGGAGCCATTATTGCGCCGCCCGGATGCGGTCCTTGCCTTGGCGCCCATATGGGTGTAATATGCGAGGGCGAAACATGCCTCTCCACGTCCAACCGCAATTTCAAGGGCAGGATGGGGGCTGGAGGGCTGATATACCTCTCTTCGCCAGAGACTGCGGCTGCAAGCGCGCTGAAAGGGGAGATTGCTGATCCGAGGGACGTTGTTTCAGATGAGAATCAATAATACCTGGTATCATTAATGGTTACCCCTTTCTTTAATAAGGAAATAATATATCAGCGCCCCGATAATCCCTGTAAAAATTATCACCAGAACTCTTCTCCGGCATTAATTCCAGCGATGTAAATATTCATCGATTTACCATCAAATAATCTCTTAAATGATAAAGGAGCGTATATATTTTCTGTGGATTCTCTACAAATATTTTATTTCAACCTCACCAGGTTTGTCATGCCATAGCTCTTACGCTCAATACAATTTCTTTTTTCAAGGTTATCAAGAATGCGGGTCACCTTTGGTCCATTAAAACAAGATAGGGCTACCAGGTCTTTCTGGAGCATTTCACCGCCTGCATCAAGTATTTCTTTGTAGACTTTGTATTCATCCTCTTTAAGGGCATCAAGAACCACTCGCCACTTTTCACTTTTTTTTTCTTCTACCTCTTTTGATTCTGATGATATCGATTCTGAATATCCCCTCCATCTGCCTGCTAACAGGTACATGATTGTTGTGCCCAAAACAAAAGAGCTAAACGTACTCAGTAGCAGGTCTGGGTACGTAAAAAGTTTTTCAGGTCTCTCAATGACCACGGTACTTCCATTCATCACAAGATTTAGTCCAGGGCTGTTTCCGAGAAGCTTGTTTGTTAGAACGAAACTTGCTAAAACCAGTATGATAATTGCTGCAACAAACTTCCGGTTTTGTTTTTTCATCTCCATGAAGGTCAGTCCTGTTAATTTTCTGGTTTAATGGGCACTATTTCTGGATTGTTGTACCATTCGATCTCTTCAACAGTTTTATCTATTACGATTTTTTTCTCAATGGTCTTGTCTATTACAGTTTTTCTTTCATTTTCATTTTCAAATCCACGTTTTGTGATTCCGACTATTTTTGCGTTATTACCTTCAATATCTATGATAATTTCAATGGATTTGCTGTTCTTTATTATGCCATCGAGGTCTGTGCTATACAATATAAGAATATTATCATCATAAGAGAGCTTGTTACCACTAAATTTGTTTTGATCTTTAAACTCATTGATTTTGTCTGTTTGCTCCATGTTCTGCTCAACACTCATCTCAACAACAGTAGGGTTCATAATTTGTATCATCTTAAACCCATTCAATGAGGCGTCGATCATAGAATCCTGCTTGGTTATTGTATAGTATTGTAAAGGCCATGTCACCGTTACAATTCCAGGTTTCCATGGCCCCTTTTCATTTTCAGCAGGCTGTATAAATGCATAAAATAAAACGCTACTCTCTCCGTTCTTAATTGGATGATTAGTGATCAGGGTTATATTCTTGTAAACATCGCTTTCTGAAAAAATAACTCCCAGCCTTAGAGTATCATTACCAATGTTCTGAGCTTTGATGAAACGAAGAATAAAGCTGTCCAAATCGTATCCTTCACTTACTAAAGTATCTTGTGCTATTTTTGTAACAAACTTTCCCAAATCAGAATCTAAATCAATACTATACTGCCTGAATTTGTACGTATTTTCATAGTAGTATATTCCTGCAATCACTGCTCCTGCAAGTACAGCGCCGAGTATTGCGAATACCAGTCTCTTACCTGTCGGCATCTTTTCTCCTCTAATTTCTTCATCATTTAATTCATCATTCATATAAGTCACCTCATTGAACCAAAGGATGAAAGAACCAAAATAAGTTGCCTGCAATTACCATGAAATCCATTTCATAATGGATTGCTGAAAGACTATAAACACACTATTCCGAAACCTTTTCCAGTATTACATTGATTTTATCAACTTTATTCTTATCCTCCTTTAATTTTTAGACCTTTGCATTTTGAGCATGTGTTACTGGATTTTCTTTTTATATATCTATAAATAGCTGCATGGGACTTATTTTCAAGAACGCTTCTTTCAAAAACCCATCTCATAGCTATAATCCTAAACCTTTTCGAGCATGCGGTCTATTTCATCGATCCTGCTCTCAATCTTATCCATGTATTCTTTTAAATTGTCTATTCTGGCATCCAGATCTGCAAATATTTTTGTTTTTTGCATCCTTGCACTCATATAGCTTTTGGCGATTATGGTTAGCAGGTATATGCCAAGTGTAATTATAATTGCAAAAACCGTCGCTATTGGTGGATAAACTCCAAGGGCACTTAATAATACGAATGCAAGAATAAGAATTACAGTTGTTGTTACTGTTTCAATGCTGCTGATTTTCATTTTGAATTCCTCCTTTAATCCGAAACTTTTCGGACTATCCACTCTACTTTTTCTGCCTTGTTTTCCATCTTTCTTGCTAACTCATTCAACTGCTCTATCTTAGCCGCTATTTCTTCTTCTCTTGCAGTGGATTGTTTGACATACTGTTCAGTCATTTCACGTGCCCATTGCAATCCACTGGACCAGTAATCCATAATTATCAGAAGTGCAGGCAGTATAAGCGCTAAAAACATTATTATCGCAAGGTCGGATGTACTAGACTTCATCATCAAGGACAAAAGAATTAAAGATACAACTAAAATTATTATTCCAGTGTACGTTTCTTCAGTATCTTTAGCTTCTGACATTCTGGCATCTAAATATTTTTTTGTCAGAATTAACAGGTATATACCTGCTGCGATCCCGGAAACGTTCAGCCAGAGCAAACTTATCTCAACCCCAAGCGGGCGTATCAGAATACTGTTCCAGGCTATCTCTATTATTTCAGCCTCGGCTAGCAATGATATTAGTATAGTGGCTGCAACCAGGTAAAGTATTCCTGTGTTTTTTATCTTCATTTTGTGACTATTCAGACCCCCCAAATTATCCCATAACATATTCCGTTCATCCTAAAAAATTGAGTTCATTTTTTATTCTGCTATATTCGGAATAAATGCTTC
>VEPM01000023.1 GCA_012026795.1 Candidatus Methanoperedens sp. | reverse complement strand
ATGATGAATCTCAGAGAAATTCACAGGAAGATATTGGCACTTATGGGCTCAAATTATGAAAAAATGTATTTGTGTTAGGGGGTATGCGGAATGTGGGATTTATATTAAGATGCAATATATTTTTAATACAAGTTATGGTTAATTCATAATTCAAGTTATGAGTATCTTTTTAATATTCTTAATACTTTTGACTTCTTTAGAAGAATCTGATGGTGTTGGCACTTGAATACCTTTGTGAATTAGATTAAAATCTGCAATTATTACTTCATCCTTTTCCTTTTTAGCTTCACATAGTTTGTTTGACAAATCCCCATCGTCTTTACAACCTCCTTTAACTAGAGTATCAAAATAGTCTTTATTTAGCTGCCCGAAAATAGAGCTCCCTCCATAAAGGCCAGTGTTTGCAATCAAAATGTAAGAGGGAGTTTTTGTAATATGATTATCAGCTTCTTTATGAAATCTGTCATTTGCAGAGTTAAAAGCTGGACAGAATATAAAATCAACATCTTTACCCCTAAAATAATGTACAAAATTTTCAAAGTCCCTACAGATAAGTACTACAAATTTACCAAACTGGGTTTCATATTTGTATATCTTATCTCCTGAAATCATTCTTGTTCCCATGATATCCGAGTCTTCAAATGCTGATGGTGTGAGTTTAGATTGCAACGGTATATCTATACCACTTTTAATTATCACAGTACAAACGTTTTTACTATCCTTATAAAAACTACCGCCTATAATGATCATATCTTGATATCTATCTTCAATTTCTTTTATCCATTCCTCACATAAACTAAGTTCGGGTAAGCAGACGATATTTGTGGCATGCTTTTGAGCTATGTCAATCCCTGAAAAAACTTTTGATCTTATAATGTCTTTGTTTTTAATAGTCGGTGGGAACGATTTTGTTAATTCGTAACATAATTGAACTACAGCAACCCTAACAACCTCATTTTTAGTTTCTGAGATATGGACTGGTTGAATTATAATTTCAGTCCCATTTTCTCTTGGAATACTAAATTTAGTTTCGATGATTTGCGATTCTTCTTTCTGTCCATCATCGCTACACAAACTTTGTTTATTAATTACTTTCTCAACCATCTCTTTATATTCAGCTTGAGATACCTTCGATAAAATATTAACCCAGAAGTTATAAAGTTCATCAATAGTTTTGTCTATATTAGAATACCATTCCATTAATTCTTCTCTGGAAGGCACGTAAGATTTCTCAACAAGGACTTTTTTTCTAAGACCATATAATTTTTTGATAAAATGCCAATTCTCTAAATAAAAGAATTCATTTTGACCTTTTTGTATAATAAAATAATATATATTATTCCAATCGTTGTTTCGATCACCAATACCATATTTAATATCATCATCAAGGTAAGAAGCCAGCAGATATGTAATTGCCTTACATACATTAAATATAATACTCCACATTTCATCAAAAATTATTGAATTATCTATCTCATCCCAATCATCACTACTAAGACGTAAGTAACTTTTTAAAGCAGATTCAAAAAATTTATCCACTTTATTTTTCAGTACAGCATCAGTTAAAGAATAATAGTTATCTGGTTTACTAATTATGACTTTACCCCAATTATGCTTTTTGCTTTGCTCTCTTAGCTCGGATAATTTATCTTCAGGCAAAATTTTATCAATTTCGATTGGTATTACTTCTAAATGGTCACTTATAAACCAATCCATAAATTCGGATAATTCCATTCCGTTTTCAATTAATTTATTGAATAAGTGTGTTATATCTTCTCTAATTAGAAAATATTTATTTTTTGCCTCAAATATTAAAAATTTTCTTTCTACCAATTCACTCAAATATATTTCATTTTCTTTAGATAATTGTTTTTTATTATATACATTTAATAACAAATTAATAGCTATCTTGAACTTATTGGCATTGCAATTAAGGTATGTATATAATCCCATTAGAGCTTCAGAACCTTTACGACTGGGTATATCCTCTTCTAAAAGTCTAGAGAGTATATCCGAATTTTCTTTTGCATTGAATTTCCTTGATTTATATAATGCTAATGTTACAAATGGAACTTTAAATTTGAATGCTTTCTCTAATAAATTTTTTACATCGATTATAATATCTCGTGTTATTCCTTGATTTTTTATCCAAATTTCATGAATGACTTCTGGCTCGAATGGTATTTTTGTGGGTGTGCTGCAAGAAGTTGTAATTCTTTGTTCAATTATTTTATAGGATTCAATCGGAGTCAATTTGTTTAAAATTATTACGTCCTGTAAATAACTGTACTCTGCAGAATACTTGCTACTTAACATCTCATTTCGTAATTCATTTTTCCCAGATATATAAACAGTAGACTTAAAAATGGTATTAAAATCTTCAAAAAGAGATTGAGCTATCGATTCTCTAAAGAAAATTAAAGCGGGTTCTAAGTTACCTTTATCTATATTATCGATTAACAATAAAAATCTAATGTCGTTATTTTGACATATCCTTAACATATTTTCTGTTATACGCCTAAGATTAACAAAATGGGCTTCTAATGGAGTACTTGAGGGATTTTTAAGAACACCACTGTGATCCATGACAAATCCTATATTATTCATATAAATATCAATACTAGATTTGTATTTATTCCAAATTTCAAAATTATGCAAAAACAAATAATTAAAAAGTTCTTCTAAAAAGTTAGTAAGTATGGATTGAGCTATAAGTATTGAAGGATTCTCTATTTTGGTACTTTCATAAGCTGCATCTATATAAATAGGTATTAAGTTGGGTATTTCATCTGCTTTCCATCCGATATAATGGAAAATTGATGTTTTCCCCAAACCTCTTGGACCAATAATTAACTTTATAGTTGGTACGTTGGTAGAAAGCTCTGAAAGTAAAGGATCTATTTTTTTTGCGATCTCGGATGTCTTATAAAAAAATTCAATTTGATTTTTGGTTATAGGAGCTGTGTTAAAAGGATTTTTATTTAGTCCAAACCACTTATACCACACATTTATATCAGACATATCTAATCCACAGTTATTCTATCATATTAAACTTTTTGTAATATTTTTAGTTACATAATATAATAATAGTCCTAAATTTAACACTAAATACAAAAAAGAATTGCAGAACTCGAAACATGAATATGAAATTCTATTTAAATAATGTTCTGAAAGTAAATACTAGAATAGCTCACTCCTTGCAGGCGCTCCTGTCTTGATAAGCTCGGCGCCGATAGCAACTGAAATATCAGCGATTGTTGGTATGGGTAACATATCGAAATAAAGAGAAACATTCGACTGTAATCGAGCGATCTGTATAATTCATTCGACCGTAATAGAATATAGGAACAAGGAGGATACTCATGGTTTAGACATCTTATCTGTTTTTTTGGCTTTTGCTTTTCTTGCTAGGCGCTGGATTTCCTTAAAAACAGTTTTTATTTGGTTCCCCTGAATTTTGAATACTGTTCAGTAAAATCCTCTAAACTCATTTCCAGATATTCTCGTATTATCTTACGCAGAAGCCCTTTAGGGATATCCTTATTTCCATGCACAGGAACACTTGTCGCCCTTTCATCTTCTGAAATCAATCTTGAATGAGAACCTTTAGTCCTGGTAACTTTAAAGTCTAAATATTCTAAGAACTTTATAAGTTCTTTGCTTTTGATTACAGGAAGTTTAGGCATTCTGAGCAACTTCCAATTCTCTAAACCCTACAAATTTATTCAACTCTTCGACTTTATTCTCTTCGAGGCACATCTCTATGACTTCTTTTATATTCTCCATTGCCTCGTCTACAGTATCACCGTAGGAATGGCAACCTTTGAATACAGGGCAACTTACTATGTAATAACCATCCTCGTCTATTTCAATTATTATTGGCAGATGTAATTTTTCCATTCGTTACTTCCTTTTATATAGACAGGGTTTCAAATATTAAGATATTTCGCCTATTTTTTTAAAATCATATCCCCACAAACCGCCCCGCCTTCCCCAATTCCTCTTCTATCCTGAGCAGCTGGTTATACTTCGCGTTCCTCTCGCTCCTTGCTGGCGCCCCTGTCTTTATTAACTCGGCGCCGATGGCAACTGAAATATCAGCAATAGTCGTATCTTCGGTCTCTGCTGACCTGTGGCTCACAACGACCTTGAACTTGTTCTTCTGGGCAAGCCGCGCCGCGTCAAATGCCTCGGAGAGCGTGCCGATCTGGTTCACCTTAAGGAGCAGCGCATTTCCAGCATTCATTTTTATTCCCTGTTCAAGCCGCTTCACATTTGTCACGAAAAGGTCGTCGCCTATGATTATCGTATCTTTTAATTTTTTTGTCAGTTCAGCAAAATCTTCGAATGATTCTTCCTCAAAGGGGTCTTCGATTGAGAGGATAGGGTATGTTTTAACAAGGCCAGAATAGAAATCCACCAATTCCCCGCTCGATAATTTCCTGCCATCTACTTTGTATTTGCCATCCTTATAGAACTCAGTTGCAGCAGAATCAAGACCGATTGTTACTTTTTTATTATATCCTGCTTCCTCAATTGCATCAGTCAGCGCATCAAGTGCATCAGTAGTATTCTTAAGCGGCGGGGCATAACCGCCTTCATAGCCCACATTGACCGCAGAATTCCCGTATTTTTTTACAAGTATTGTGCCGAGAGTATGGTATGTCTCAGCCCCCATGCGAAGGGCTTCGGAAAAAGTCTTTGCGCCGCCTGGCTGGAGCATGAATTCCTGTATGGCAAGCTCGTTTCCTGCATGTTTGCCCCCGTTTATGACGTTCATCGTAGGAACAGGAAGCGTGAATGCATTTGTCCCGCCAAGATAGCGGTATAGTGATATTCCCAGTGAATCCGCTGCTGCGTGAGCCACGGAAAGCGAAACTCCAAGAATGGCATTGGCGCCAAGCTTTGATTTATTCTCTGTCCCGTCAAGTTCAAGCATTATTGCGTCGATTTCGCGCTGGTCGCGCACATCCATTCCCAGAAGTGCTTCCTGGATCTCTGTATTTACGTTGCTTACAGCTTTCGTGACGCCTTTTCCAAGATAACGCTTATCCTTATCCCTTAATTCAAGAGCTTCGTTCGTTCCTGTCGATGCGCCGGAAGGAACGCTTGCGCGCCCGAATCCGCTTTCTGTAAAAACGTCAACCTCTACCGTGGGATTTCCCCGTGAATCTAAGATTTCCCTTGCATGGATGTGGTCAATAAACAATGAATATCACCTTTGAATTTTCCGGATTAGAGTATACTTGATAGTTTAGAGAAATAAAAACCCTTCTAAGTAAAACTTCATTCATTATGAGCCAGACTATATATTTAATATAGTGTAAAATAATTTGTTCTATTAATATGGATATTGAAATTAAAGGGGAAAATATATATTTAAAAAACAAAGTTGTCTCAAAATTAGATATCTTTGTAGTAGATTTTATTAATATCCTGAAAAAATACATGGATTATGTCGTTGTCAGCGGATATGTTTCAATACGCTGTAAAAGATAATGTTATCCCGAACATAGAGATCAAGTTCATCAAGAGCCAGCTTGATAGGATTTCCCTGAAGGAACATAAGGTAGCTCAATTGGACAGGTATGGTATCAATATATCACCAATTGAACTTCAAATTGCTTTTAAACTATATCTGGGAAGCGATAAGGATATTGAGGATGCAGCATATTTATATGAGATATTCTCTGCATATCTTTCTAAATTTAAAATTAAAGATTTTATGGATATTCTGGGAGTAAAAATAGGTGATTATGGATTCGAGATTTGACAGGGGAAGAAAATCTCAAGGTCATCAGGAGATAACGGCCACTTGAAGACTATCAGGAGATAACGACCAATAACTTCGATAGCAATAGCCTCATTCACAACACCTGCGATAGCTATCCGATGAAAACATATTAAACCTTCATATAAATTTTTTAAAAAATCTCTCAAAACTCACTTTCTTTCCCTTGTTCGCAAATCAGCCCTATGAACTCATGTGGTGTTCTATATTCTTCAAATTTGTTAAAATCTCGATCAAGAGCTATCAGATATTTGATTCCATATTTTTTCACTACAGCCAACTGCTCAAGGTCTTTTTCCTTTATTTGTCCTCGATAGAGGTCCATAGAATCCTTAACATCTCTTGCAAGTATCATTGTGCAGGTTTCAATAAGATATCTTCTAAAGGTATCTGCAAGGTTTTTGTTGTGAAATTTTCTGAAGTAATTATATACTTCTTTCAACACCCGCTCCGATATCACTGCTTCTATTTTCTCATCGTTCAGGAGTTCTATAATTTCTGCCGAGTTTGATTCCTGAAACTCATAGGCATAGATGAAAACATTAGTATCTAAAAAAACCCTATATTTCATCCCGGATGCTCTTTATGTCAGCCGCCAGCTGTTCCGGACTGATATTTCTCTTTTTATGTGCCTGTATCTCACGCCAGATCGCTTTTCGGTCAAGAAGGTTTAGATCCATAGCATATTTGATCAGAGCAGCACGTATGGCTTCGGATTTTGTATTGAACAAACCGATGTCAACCATCTGGTTAAGCAGAGATGCTTCTATCCCTCTGAATTTAAGTGTCAATGTTGTTTCAGCCATATAATTATATAGTGATTTAATAGTATTTATGCATTACTTTATGGGTAATAAGATATTGCAGGTGCAATCGTTGATTCGAAATTTTACAAAGAATAATCCTATTGCACAACTTCTTCAGCCACAGACGCCACTCTCGGTGGATTCTCCTCTATCACAGGCCTGTCTTTCCTGTAATCTTTCAGCCTCCTGATCACAACTTCTGCCAGGAATAACACAAGCGCAGCAAGAAGATATGGT
Organism: Candidatus Methanoperedens sp.; assembly: GCA_012026795.1. Taxonomy (NCBI): domain Archaea; kingdom Methanobacteriati; phylum Methanobacteriota; class Methanomicrobia; order Methanosarcinales; family Candidatus Methanoperedentaceae; genus Candidatus Methanoperedens; species Candidatus Methanoperedens sp. Next base: position 60,768 of record VEPM01000023.1, on the reverse strand, counting down.
TTTTTTTCACTCTTTGGCTCATTCACAGTCCGCACAGCTTTTTCCTTGATATCCAGGAACATAAGCCCCTGGACCTCATCTTCATTATACACACGTCCGCCGTTTGATGCAATGACGTCATTCAGTTTATCATTGAACCCGATCTCCCTGTATTCCAGGGGATAATTCACAGCAATCCCATATCCTGAAATATCATGGAAATCCCCTGTCTCAAGATTGATCGTTGTTTCGTATGTGGTAGGCCCTGTCCTTGAAAGATCAAGAGGCGCGCCGTCAAGTTGCACGACCGGAGGTTGCTTGTTTGATGTGACAATGACCCTGCCTGCTGTTCCGGCCCAGATATCCTCTGCCTGAATCACATCTCCTTCTTTCGGGCGCGGGTCCCCGATCGCCCAGTTTATCATTGATGAAATAAGGCGCGAGTTCTCGCCGCTATAAATCTCGCTTGCCCAGGGTCTGGATGGGTCACCGGATGGATTACCGTTATCTGTTGTGAAGGAAACAACCCGGCCAAGACCAAAGCCCCACGTTGTAAGGATAGGCTTCCCGCGCGAGGTTGCTACGAGGCGGTCTGTGCCCAGTTTTGGAATTACGTCGTTATATCCTGTTATCGAGGCTGAAATATTGATGTATTTTGTTATGAAATGGTTGGCGTCTACTATCGTGAGGGGATATTCGTAAGTTACGGAGGGAGTTTGGGCAGGTGCCGGAGTGGAGGACGGGCCTTCCCCTATTAAGGTGCTTGCCCGTTCATCGGGATACAAAAGTATTACATCAGTGCTGGCTGCTTTTGCCAGTATATCATAGTTATCGTTAGGTATCTTTGCATTTGTGGGTAAGAGAATTTGAATGAATTGTATTTTTGTTTCTTTAGCTACTAAATCTAATACTGTATTTTTGGTCTGGGTAAGACCTTTAGGATCTATTAATCCATCAGATATGACTATTATCTCTTTTGTACCGGTCACCGAATTCAATAATTCGTCAGAAGCGCGGAGTCCTTTATCAAGGTCGGTAGGGTTCTCCCCTCCCCTTGTTCCGGGTCCTATCTCACTTACGAAACTCTCAAGTTCTGCTTTATTCGCTTCTGAACTCATCGATAATATATTAGTCTGTTTTGTTATACCGCTGAATGCCACCACACCGACACGACTGTCCTGTCCAATGCCCCGGATGATGCTTATGGCATTAGCATCGATAAGACTGATGGGCGAAGGTGACCCTATTCCAGTGCTTCCCGATGAATCAATTAAGATAATAACATTTCTTCCGCCTTTGAATTCCCCGGCCCTTGATATTATAGGTAGTATCGCTTCAACCGGCGAATTATTGTAAGCCCCACGATCATATGATAATTCTCCGCCAACAACCACAAGCCCGCCGCCATTTCCCACATAATTCCGCAAGTTTTCGGCAGGTAACTCATTCGCTCCCTTATTATCTACTATCACGGTTTTATATGGTGAAAGATCCGGTGGCAGGGAGCTCACGGTAGTAACATCATATAGGCTATTCGTAATTGTATAAAGAGGCGATCCCGTATCGCCCGTTACTGCAAGTAACTTTGGTTTTGGCACAACGAATATGGATTTATAGAATACATTGTTTAACTGGAACCTGTCTTCCCCGCTGGGCGTAATGGTTGCTTTCATTTTGTGCGAACCAAGATTTTTAAATGCACCTGTGACAGGAATTACTTTTTCCCGTTCAGTCTGCGAAAATGTTTCGCTCATTACTGATTTTCCATCTATCTCCACATCAAGCCTGTAAACGATATAGGTTCCTGCCTGCCTTACAACAACATTAAACACATTTTCATTCCCGATAATGATATTCTTGGCGCTTACAATCTCGACACTTGCATCATTATGGATTGGTTTTTGTTTCACAGCAAACACTTTTGTCCCTGCCTGGGAAACAAGTGAGATGGCATCGAAAAGGTCTTTTCCGTAATTGGCGTTCCCATCTGTTACAAGTAATAGATTATTGTTTTCTGAGGCTCCTATCACCTCATCGCCTATTGGTGATTTGATACCTGCGAATTCCCTGAATTTCGTGGGTGTCCTGGGCTGTAGCGCATCAAATATCTTTTTCCCGGCATCTTTATTGAAAAGGTCCATGCTGAATGTATTATCCGAAATCACAGTTATTCTTGGTGTATCGTCACGCACCGTAGTTATGCCTAACGAATAAGGCGAGGCAAGGGCAATAACCAAAAGGCTCAGGATGATGACGCGTGAAAATATGATCCACTTCGAAACACCTTTGCGTATATAATACAACCCTGCAAGGATCAGGGGGCTGATAAGTAAAAGGATATAAGGGTTCTCAAACTGGGGTATCGTGAAAGCCATTACAATTCACCTCTCCAGCGCAGGTAATACAATTCAAGAAGTATAAGGAACATGGCAGCCATTATGAAATAAATATCAAGATCCTTTTGTTTTCGGATAGTTTCAGGTGAGTAAGCGATATGTTGTGAAGTTGAAACATTTGATTCCTCGGCAGCAAGCCCGCTGCTGATAAGGTTTGATTCCCGTTCATTATACATGTTCACAGCCACGCTCTTTCCAGGTATGTCATAAATACCGACCTCATCAAGCAGCAACGTATCTGTTGTCACCTTATCTGTGGGTGTATCCACTTTTACAGATGCCGGGAATTTTATTAACATCCCCGTTATTGCATTATATTCAGTCACATCAAGGCTTCCCTTTATCCATTCAAGCATTTGTTTCCAGAAAAGCGGATAATCGGGAAGTGTATGCAGGTCATTCCAGACCTGTTCATTAAGCGGATCATAAATATTATTTCCCCGGGGATCGGCAAGGCCGGAATAGATAACTGTTCCTTTCCCGAATCTCCAGTATGCAAGAATAGCTGATTTTTCTTTATCCCCGCTTTCAACAAGACCTACTGCATTTTCTTTCAGACGTGCCTTGAAATATCTGCTGACGTCTGTTTTCTCAATATCAATACCATCTGTTATGGTTGTCCGGCGGACGATATTCAGCGATGTCTTATTCCCGGGTGCTCCCGGTTCAACTGGCAGGAGAGACATATTCGTAAGACCCGGAGATGCAATTATTACAGCCGTCCCTCCGCTGCTGACGTACTCTTCAAGTTTTTTAACCGCATCCTGGGGGAGGGGGGCGCTTACTACAACGATGTTACCCGACATTGAAGGTATGCTTTCCGGGCCTGCTTTTGTGACTTTTGTATTGGGAATAAGACCGAGAGCAACAATAGAGGGCGATTTTGGATTATCCGTAATATAAAGGACATCACGCTGCATTGATGGCGGTATATAAACGAAGGCGTTGTTGTCAACAGGAAGAGCGTCATTGGAATCTATTGATATCTTCGTAATTCCCGGATTAAGGGAGATGTCGCTGATGCTGAAATATTCGCTTGACATGCCTTTGACATTGATCGTATCCTTAACTGCGTTCTTATCATTTATCGTAACATCGATATTTACATCCCGTGCATCGTTATTGAAGTTCTTAATAACTACTTTGTAATCCCCTCCCGATTCAAACCAGCCATTAACGATACCTATATTATCAGTCCTTCCGCTTACGGTGATAAAATCAACCCTGATGCCGCTTGCTTCTGCGACTTTCTTTGCTATTGCGGGACTGTCACCGTCCCAGTTTATGAAATCCGATATTACAACGATCCTTCCGCCCTCAGGAAGCATCCTTCGCCCCTGGAGGATAGCACTTGACAGGTCAACGCCTGTGGCTTTTGCCTTGAGTTTTGACAGAGCATCCGTAGCACTGCTTGCAGGAGCTTCTTTCATTACCATTAAGGGAACACTCTGGGCAAGAAAGATGGTATTTTTGGCGCTTAAGAATTTATTTGCTTCAGCCACTGCTTTTGTGAATTTTCCGTCTGCCTGCATACTTCCTGAGCCATCAAGGACAATGACGGTTGAACCTCCGCCTGCTTCTTCTGTCGCCATAATGAAAGGGGCGGCAACTGAAAGTGACATTATAATAAGTGCAAGGAGCTGGATAAGAAAGAGCGGATCTTTCAGGAATTTCCTGAAAATATTGAGGCGTTTTTTCTTTTCAATGTCAAGGAGGAACATGACAGAAGGGATCTTTATTTTTTTTGCTCTTGGCCTGAGAAGATAAATTATAATAAGCGGAATAATTGATAAAAGAGCGTACAGTCCGGTTTCGTTGGCAAATTGCATCGGATTTGCGTAGAATGAATCTAAAAATGCCATTACATCCCTCTATATTTTCCCCGCTTCCCTGGAGTTCACAACTTCAAATATTGAATCGAAGATCGGCTTATCAGCAGTCACAATATGAAAATCAGCCCCTACCGTTATACAGGTTTCCCTGATCTTTGCAATATGGTCATTTAATCTCTGCTGGTACTCGGCACGAAGCCTGGGGCTTGTGTATATATCCATTTTTGCATCTGTCTCAAGGTCGATCAATTTTGCTTCTCCGCCAAGGTCAAGACTTCTCTCAAGAGGGTCAAGCACCTGTATAAGCACAAGTTCATTATCACCGAGCCTGAATATGGAATTCTTGATAGCTTCTATATCCGTCATAAAATCAGAAATTATAAAGACGAGTGACCTTGATCTTATAACGCTTGCATATTTTTCCATGCAATAATCAAAACGTGTTTTTCCAAGAAGCTGGATGCTGTTAAGAAGATCAATTGTAAGTGAAAGATATTTTCTGCCCCGTTTGGGTTTTGTGATATTTATCTCTTCAGCAAACGTTGCAACCGCGAATTTCTCATTATCCTTGGTTACAAGATATGCAAATCCAAGCGCCATCATCGCTGCATATTCGAATTTATTGCGAAAATCCATACTCTTGCTGGTATCAAGCAGTATATGTGTGGTTAAGCTTTTTTCTTCCTCGAATTCCTTTACATAAAGTTTTTCAGTTCGCCCGTAAACTTTCCAGTCTATGGTCTTGAAATCGTCTCCCTGCGTGTATTCACGGTAGCTTACAGGCTCCATTCCCCTGCCTTTGAGTATAGAGCGCCTGCTTCCACTGTATGCAGTGGATACGCGTTTACGCACCATGAATGAGAAGCGGTCAAGTTCTTTAAAGAATGAGGTGTCTATCATTTATTCCACTTTTATGATTAATAATAATATCAGCTTTATTCTTTAACTTATAGAAAAATATAAATATTTTTTCTTGTATTAAAAGTATTAACCGCAGATGAACGCAGATAAACGCAGATGGATTGAGATGGAACACGGATTGCACGGATGACGCGAATGCGCACAGATCCGTGAAAATCCATCCGATTCGCGTCATCCGTGTTCTATATTGTGATTTTGGAATTTTTCCTGACCTGGCCAGAAAGGTCTCAAAAAACATCGCTGCTATGCTTTTCGCCTTTTGCAATGTAATATAATCAATTAAGCGCAAATGTAACCGATAAATAAATCTGCGTTCATCTGCGTTTATCTGCGGCTTATTATATTTTTTAGCCTTAACAGCTATTCGCATATTCGATTTCTCCTTTAAATCTTTCCAAATATTTTTTAAGTTTAGAAAATTCAGAATTATCACTTTTAACCTTCCTTATATATCTCTCAAAGGCAATGTTTACTTCTTTTAGAAGAAAGTTTGGATTAACTAAAATCATTATTTTGTAGATGTTTAAATTACCGCTTTCGGCCTTTATGCTGAGTGTTTCAGTAAATAGCTCATTGATTGTTAGGATTGCCTTATTGTTTCCATTGTCATGTTTTATCGAAATACGGTTATTTTCTGTAGAAACCCTTATAGTATTACCACTTTCTATTTTTTCAATCGTAGGCGTCCTCTCACAATTAATTCCATAAAACTTGTATATAAAATTTAAAAGTTTCTCATTATCGTTTCCAGGAATTTTATCCCAGTTAAATAAATACATTTCCTTCACTATATGGACTAATTCTTTTTTGTAGTCGTACGAAAATTGCCCAACATTTTTGGTTCGTCCTTCGTGCACAAGTCCATTGCGAAACTCATTATAAAATTTATCAGCAAGTATTTCACTATTAGGATTCGAATTATCGAACGCCGTTATGTGTTCTTTTACCCATTGTTTAAACCTCGTCCCAACCGTCCTTGAATTACAAGATATTGTTATACAGGCAAGTAAGTCGATGGTTGATACGCATAATACGCCTGTCGCAAATGCATATTTTTCACAATCGTTCAATTTTTGGGCTGGCTCTAAATAAAATCCTTTAACTCTATCACTGAATGCCTCTATTAAAGCCTCATTATCATCCCACCCTATTTCCGAATACTTTAACATCGGGTTAAACAAAAGTTCATTAGCTACGTTTAGCATAAGTTATCTTCCATACTAATTGTTTTTACGCTTAACCGTCTCAATATGCACATCTATTTCACATTTTTCAGAATATCCGAAATGACCTGATCAGTTGTCATCCCCTTGCGTTCTGACTCAAATGTCAATATGATGCGGTGGCGAAGCACCGGATATGCCATTACATCGATATCTTCCTTGCTTACATAATTCCTGCCTTTCATAAGTGAGCGCGCTTTTGCTGCAAGTATTATACCGATAGAAGCCCTTGGCGATGCCCCATATTCAATATGCTCACTCTTTCCCCTTGTAGCGCCAACGATCTTAATCGCCCTGACCTTGATATCTTCTGCTATGGGAACATCACGCGTGAGTTTCTGGAGTTCAAGGACTTCTGCTTTTGAGACTACGCTCTTTACGGAGGGAACAATATTTTTAGTGTATCTGTTAACGATCTCGTTCTCATCCTCAAACGTTGGATAGTCCATTAGGATCTTAAGGAGGAACCGGTCAAGCTGCGCTTCAGGGAGTGGATATGTACCTTCCATCTCGATGGGGTTCTGGGTGGCAAGAATAAAGAACGGCTTATCCAGAGGATAGGTCTTATTACCTACTGTTACCTGTTTTTCCTGCATTGCTTCAAGCAGGGCGCTCTGGGTCTTTGGCGATGCCCTGTTTATCTCATCAGCAAGAACGATATTGGCAAACACTGGGCCTGGTTCAAACCTGTACTGTTTCTTCCCTGCGATATCCTCAATAATATACGTGCCTGTGATATCCGATGGCATAAGGTCAGGCGTGCACTGTATCCTGTTGAACTTAAGGTCAAGCGCTTTTGAAATTGTGCTGATCGTAAGTGTCTTGGCCAGGCCAGGGTTGCTTTCGACAAGAGCATGGCTGTTGCACAGGATCGCTATCATCATGTGTTCAACCGCCTCATGCTGGCCAACAACAACTTTCCCTATCTCATCAAGAAGCTCCTTGAAAATCCGTGGCGAGCTTGCGTACGTCTCATTACTCATTTTTAACCTCTTTCATATTTTACTCCTTTCGACTGCATATTTATTAATAAGTTGCTTCTCTGTTTCTGTTTTTTGCATAAGCATACTGTAACCGCCATCAGAAACATTGGAACCAAGGATATCGACAGGGAATGCCGCTGATTTGATGAACTGGTTACTTGTCTGGCTCGTATCCCCCACATCAAAGCCCGTATCCACCCCGGAATATAATGTCAGGTCGATATTCTTCCCTTCAATGGATGCGATCTTTGGCTTTCCGAAAATATCCCCTGACCCGTTTCTCCCGATGGCTTCACTATTCTCAGGGCGTCCGGTGATGTCGGTCAGGCCGGTAATATTTTCTTCTCCCGTAAATGTTTTTGTAATATTTGAAAGCGTGTTTTCCGGTATCTGATACTCTTCCGGGTTATTTGAAATAAAAACCATGCCTGCAATAAAAATGATCGTTATAATGACCTTTGAGATAATCCTGCTTTTAGCCAGAAGATTTGAAGGTGAAACAACCTTCATGGATTCTGAAACTATAGTTTTTAATGAATCCACTATTATATTGCTCTCACCGCGGTTATCGTAGGCTGTCCTGAGTTTTTCATTCAGGTCAGGATACTTATTTTCAATAATTCTAATAATGTTTAATTTATTATCTTTTCTATGCAATAAAAATGATGAAAAGACAGCAAATATAATTGCCAGAACAGGAGGGATGAATTTGATCAGAATAGATGTAACAGGTAAGAATTTGTTTATAAGATATTCAAGATTTATAATAATAAAAATTGCATAGAGAATGCTGAATAAAGCGATCAGATCAAGGATGAGAAGCATCCGCATCCTGCTAAGGAATTCAATCCTGGTTTGTTTTAGCTTATCCAGAAATTCATCCATTCAGTCACCTTCACTCGCATTATTGGTTTTAGTTATATTAAGTCTTGGGATAGGTAGGTTTATGTATTTAAAAATGAATTAAGGCAACCTGAACCAAATGCTATTGGTTCAACATTAACCGTAGCAGGCTTTGGCCTGCGGCGTATGAATTGAAACAATTCGAATGCAGTAAAGCCTGAAAGGTTTGCATGAGTCGGATCTTAAATGGTCTTACGGAGGAAAAGAATGAAAAATAATTACAAGACAAATGGAAGATTGTTAGACCTTATTTCAGGTCTGAAAGAACAATCCAGGAACAAACAGGTTCCACTATGGCGTGACATTGCGATAAGGCTTGAACGCCCCACAAGAGAAGCTACTGAAGTCAATCTCAGCAGGATAAACAGGTACACAAAAGAAAAAGACCTGATACTCGTACCTGGCAAGGTCCTGGGTGCCGGAGAATTGAATCATCAATTAACTGTTGCAGCTGTAAGTTTCAGTGAAGGCGCAAGGAGCAAAATTATCGAAGCCGGTGGCTCATGCCTCTCAATAGAGGAACTGATGAACAAAAACCCGGAAGGCTCCAGGGTAAGAATAATCGGGTGATAACATGACAGTAATAGATGCAAATAATCTTATTCTGGGAAGAATGGCAAGTACGGTAGCACAGCGAATATTAAATGGTGAACAGATCAATATCATAAACGCTGAAAAAGCGATCATCTCAGGCAGGAAAGATGCCACATTCGACCGATACCATGCTTATGTAGCCCGCGGTTCACGGGAATTCGGCCCTCGTTTTCCAAGAAGGCCGGACCAGATTGTGGCAAGAACGATCAGGGGTATGATCCCGCATACAAAAACCTCAGGAAGAGATGCTTATAACTTATTAAAGGTCTTTGTCGGCGTTCCGGCTGAACTGAGTAAAGAACAGGCGATCACCATAGATGATGCAAGTATTACACGTCTATCCACCAGTAATTATACTGTGCTTGGTGACTTGAGCAAGAGATTAGGATCAAAATTTTAGGTGTTATATATGAAAATCGTTAATTCATCAGGAAAAAGGAAAACCGCAATCGCCCGGGCAACCATAAGGGAAGGAAAGGGGCGTGTAAGAGTAAACAAGAAACCCATAGAAATACTCGAACCGGAATTGATCCGTTTCAAAATGTCAGAGCCTCTTGATTTTGCAAATAATGTCATCTCCACCGTCGATATTGATGTAAATGTCCATGGCGGCGGCATATTTGGCCAGGCAGGTGCTGTTCGTACAGCTATCGCAAGAGGACTTGTGGAATGGACAAATGACACCGCACTAAGAGATGCGATGGCAACGTATGACAGGAGTCTGCTTGTGAACGACACCCGTTACAAACTACCAAAGAAATTCGGCGGTCGCGGAGCCAGAAAGAGGAGACAGAAATCATACAGGTGAAACATGATACCGGTACGATGCTTTTCATGCGGTAAAGTCGTCTCAGGTGTCTGGGATGAATACAAGAAACGAATTCAGACCGAGGACGCAGGTAAAGTCCTCACTGATCTTGGAATTGAACGATACTGCTGCAGGCGAATGCTGCTGACCCATGTAGAGTTAGTGGACCTCCTGGCACCGTACCAGTAAGGAGGGGTTGTAGGGTAGCCTGGTCCATCCTATAGCGTTCGGGACGCTGTGACCTGAGTTCAAATCTCAGCAACCCCATTTCTCAGGACACGGCTATTGAAAAGAACATGAACCACTCCCGGAGGGACTCCGGGAAAAATATGCATAACAATTGAATTCATTGAACTTTAAGGTACTAAGGTTATTTTTGAGGTGATTTAGTGATAGAAATAAAGCTGACTCGATATGAGCGTGCAAGACTTATCGGTGCAAGGGCGCTTCAGATCTCCCTTGGGGCACCGGTTTTGATAGATATTGATAAAGGTGAGCCTATAGATTTGGCTCTGGCAGAATTGGAACAGGGAGTAATCCCGATAACAGTGAAAAGAACAGTAAAAGAAAAAGAATTAAAAATGGCTTCATAAGGTGTGTGTTTAAATGGAAGATATTATTGATATAAAACAGGATGTAAAACAGGATACTGGTTATGAATCGATCATTCCGCAGGACGAATATCTGACTGCTGGGATACATATTGGTACCCAGCAAAAAACAAAAGAAATGATGCGCTTTGTATATCGCGTCAGGACTGATGGCTTATATGTGCTGGATATACAGGCAACCGACCAGAGAATAAGACTTGCAGCAAAATTGCTTGCAAAATATGACCCGCAAAAGATCCTGGTCGTATCTGCAAGACAATATGGTTATTATCCTTCGGAAATGTTCGCAAAGGTAATAGGCGCAAGAGCAGAAATAGGAAGGTTTATCCCGGGTACAATGACAAACCCAAAACTACATAAGTTCATAGAACCAGATATTCTTGTGGTAACAGATCCAGCAGGGGATATGCAGGCAGTAAACGAAGCAGTCAATATCGGTATACCTGTGATTGGCCTTTGCGATACCAACAATTCATTAGGTAATGTTGACCTTGTAATTCCAACAAACAATAAAGGGAGGAAAGCGCTCGCTCTGATATACTGGCTCCTTGCAAAAAAGACCCTTGAGGAAAGAGGAGACACTATAACCCATACAGTAGCGGATTTCGAAGCAGAGCTTTAAAAGGATGAGAATATGAGGGCTCCGGCAGTTTCGGGGCAATTTTACCCGCGTAATAAAAACGACCTGGAACTGGAGATCAGCCGATGCTTTGAAGGTGTACCCTCTGGTAAGAAACAGGTTTTAGGAGCCGTTGTTCCTCACGCGGGTTATATCTATTCGGGAAAAACCGCAGCTTATGTATATTCAACGCTGCCAGAGGCTGACACTTTTGTCCTGTTAGGGCCAAATCATACAGGATATGGCTCCCCTGTATCTGTATCAAGTGAAAAATGGAGCACACCTATGGGTGAAATTGATTCAGATATGGAATTCATAAAGGCATTGCCCAGAAGGATCATCGATACTGACGAAGCTGCTCATAAGTACGAGCATTCAATAGAAGTACAGCTTCCTTTCTTGCAGCACAGGTTCAGTAATTTCAAAATAGTTCCTATATGTATGGGGATGCAGGATGAAGAAACAGCTCTTGATGTAGGGATGGAACTTGCCGAAGCTGTACGCAAGGTGAATAAAAAAATCGTGATAATAGCATCAAGTGATTTCTCCCATTATAAACCGGATAAGGTTGCGCGCTGGGACGATACTTATTTCATAAGTTCAATTCTTGAAATGGATATTCCCGGTTTTTACCGGAAATTGTACGAACGCAATGCCTCAGTTTGCGGATATGGCCCGATTGCTGCAATGCTTACGGCCTCAAAGGAACTTGGTGCAAAAAAAACAACATTACTCAATTACAGTACGAGCGGCGATGCAACCGGGGATTTTTCGGCCGTTGTCGGATATGCAGGGATTATTGTTGAATAACAATGATGTGTCAATTTTTGCCGATAATATTACTTTATATTATAATGTTACCTTACTGAGCCTGAGTTGAAAAACATATTATGGATCTTTCATTTATTTTTATAATTGCAGTTGCTGTTTCTCTTTTCATGGGACTTAATATCGGCGGTAATAATGCTGCCGCATCAATGGGTGCTGCATACGGGGCAAAAGTCAGGACAAAATACCAGGCTGTATTACTTATTGGCGTATTTTCCGTACTTGGTGCAGTAATAGATGGGGGTGAGGTTATCAAGTCACTTGGGACAGGGATTCTTCCGGCGGGAACAATCGTTCTGGAAGGCGCTATTATTGCAGTAGCTGCATCCGGAATTACTGTTTTTCTTGCCAATATTCTAAGAGTTCCGATATCTACAAGCCAGGCAGCAGTCGGGTCTGTTGTCGGGATCGGGTTCTTCTATGGAGCTTCAAAAATAAATGTAGCTTTTATTGGTTATATTGTAAGCTGGTGGATCATCACTCCAATCCTGGCATGGGTGCTCGCTTATTTAATGGGGAAATATCTTTATACCCATATCCTTATCTGGCTGGCAGACCACCATCAGTCCGATGCTTCAATAAGGAAATCCCTCAATATTCTTTTGACTATTTCAGGCTGTTATGTTGCATATTCCGCAGGCGCCAATAATGCTGCAAATGCAGTTGGTCCTTTTGTGGGAGCAGGGATCATAGGATCCATTCCAGGAGCGATTTTCGCAGGTCTTGCAATTGGCTTTGGCGCATTACTTATGGGAGGGAGGGTGCTTGATACAGTTGGGAAAGAAATCACTGAACTGTGCGTAATAAGAGCTACATTCGTGGAATTCACATCAGCTTTCATAGTCCATATAGCATCCATAAGAGGGATACCGGTTTCATTAGGTGAAATCGTCGCCGCTGGGATAATCGGCATTGGATGCGCTAATAGCGGAATGCATGTTGTAAAAGGTGATGTCGTTAAGAAAATATTGATCGCATGGGTAGTTTCTCCCCTTCTTGCTGGAGTACTTGCGTTCGGATTAATGAATCTCCTATTTTACAAGTAAATTTTCAATCAGCCCAAATCTGCTTATCGCAAGATCTTTACTTGCGATTCGCCTGATTATTACACGCCCCGTATCGAAAATTATTATTTTTTCAACCGGAGGATTTGTAAGTATTATCATCTCGTTACCAGGTGTAACCTGCACGCTGTCAAACTGTTTTTTGAGTTCTTCGATCGCAGGCGGTGTAATTTTTATAGCACCAAGCTCAGCTTCGCCGCTGAAAAGGTCCTCATCGCCTTTTGTGAAGCATGGGTCAATAGTGATTATCTTCATTTATTCCTCATAATCTCTTCGACCTTATCCATGATCTCTATTGCTATCTGGCGCTTCGTACCAGAGACAGGTTTGACAGAGCCATCGATCAGATAAACATTATTTTCTTCTGTCCCCATACCCCCGGAAGATACATCGTTTGCAACAACCATATTTAGATTTGATGAATCCATCGACTTCCTGGCACGCTTGATAAGCTCTTCTTCAGATATCCCTGTTTCTGCTTTAAATCCTATTATTTTCAAATCCGGAAATTTAAAGCGCGCTTCCTTTATAAGTTTAGTCGCTGGTCTCAATGCCAGGGTGAACTCTTTTTCGGACTTTATTTTATCCTTTGAAGGAATTACTGTGAAATCAGAGATTGCAGCAGCACTAATCAGTAAATCATATCCTTTACCAAGCTCTTCGATAACAGCATCTATCATATCCTGTGCGCTTTCTGCATAGAACTCGCAGATCCCCTGTATCCCAAGGCAATTCCTGTGAACAAGAGTAACATCAGCGCCTCTCCTGAATGCTTCAAGTGCCATTTCGATACCTGTTTTCCCCGAGGCGCGGTTCGTCAATATCCGGATCGGGTCGATGGTCTCGGCTGTTGCGCCTCCTGTGATAATTATCCGCTTGCCTGAAAGCGTCTTTTTTCCGGCAGCCCTTTCAACCCTGAGTACTATTTCTTCAATACTGGCAATTTTTGCAGTACCTTCCTCTGTTACGGGATTTACAAACTCAACTCCGAGTTCCGTAAGTTTTCCAATGTTTTCAATGACTACGGGATGGTCATACATGGATTCATGCATGGCGGGAACAATGATGATCGGGATACCTGAACCAAAAGCAGTTGTCGCAAAGGTAGTGACAGTTGTATCATCGATCCCATGTGCTATTTTTCCAATGGTATTCGCTGTGCATGGAGCGATCAAAAGTAAAGATGCCCTTCCGCCCATGCCGCAAAAATTTACATGCTCTACATTTCCTGTTATTTCTGTTATAACAGGATTATCTGTAGCATAGCGCATTGCTTCAGGGTGTATGATCTTCCGGGCAGCATCAGTCATTACAGCATGGACATCAGCGCCATGCCTTCGTAGTTCCCTCGCAAGCTCCACACACCGGACCGCGGCTATGCTGCCAGTAATCCCGATAGCGATGGTCATTTCTTTAAGAGATTTTGAAGTCTGTATTATCCGGGTTCCCATCACTTCCTGATATATTGTATTAATGCTTATAATTTGCTTTCGTGTGATAAAATTTTTCTAAAATTACCTTCTTCTGTGCCATAATACATATAGCATTGAAAATGCAGCTACAGTCAAAATAACTTCAAATCCTTCTGCACCGGGTGCCTTTTCAGTTGTCCCTCTGTAAGGCAGAACATAGGTTTTGACTTCTTGAGCAGGTGTTTGCTTTGGCACAGATACCGGAAATATTCCGCCTCCTACTGGTCCTCCTCCACCTTTAAGTGCGCTTATTGCGAAATGGGAGAAGGAATCTGTCTTTGCTTCGAAATAATGGTAGCTGTCATCTTCACCAACTTCTTTTGTTTCCAGCTTGTTCCATATTCCACCCCACTTAAAAATCGAAATATCCTCGCTCTGGATATTATTGTCTGCCATCCAGGAGTTCTCAACCCGGAATCTTATGACTGCATCCTTCATACTCTTTCGGGCTGCGAAACTGGTTGTGCCGATCCAGATATTTTCATTTTTATAAACCAACCCGGGCGCAGCGACATCTAATAATGTGGAAGTGCCTCTCAGGACTTCTATCATTGAGGTAATTTCCCCTGCATTCACATCACCTGTTATATTAACAAACCTTATTGGATTTCTATTGTCTTTGAATATGTATGATGTGAGCTTATCCTTGTAAATAGCCAGGTCATATTTCTCAATTACTTCGATATTGGAGTAATTCTCACCGGAACCTCCTCCTCCACCGCCCCCGCCGCTTCCGCCGCTGCTGCCACTGCTGCCGCTACTGCCAGTGTTGCCACCACTTCCTCCCAGCATAATCTCATCTTTTGCCGGGACAGATGTACCCGCACTATTATTGGCTTCAAAATAAACGGTTTTCAGGCCACTGCCGCCGGATAGGGTCCATAGTTTCGTGGAATTAAAGGGTTCCCAGCCGGTCCAGTCGCCACTTTCGTTCTTGAACCTCATCTCATTTGCATTTTTTGCAGATAAATTTAGAGTTACATTCGAAACAAGAGTTAAACTTTCACCACCATTTATTTTAATCGACAGTTCCCTGGGAAGCTTCCAGCCATTCGCTTTGATATAAGGATAGGCATCCTGCACCCCTGCAATTATTACATATGGTGTATCGCCAATGCCGTCACTGTTAGCATCTGTGCCAGTATAATCGCTCCAGTAATTGCCTCCGGTTTCTGATGTGAGGTTAAAGACATTACCATTTCCACCGTTTACTATTGCCTGCTTCTGATTACCAGTTAGATTGTTGTTATATATTCTGGCATTACTTGAATTCCATAATAATATTCCAACACCGTTATTCTTCAAATCCTGCTCTTTAATGGTTATATTTGCACAGTTTATACAATAGAAAGTTCCAACATTTTTAGACGAATCATAAATTGTGTTTATAGCTCCATTTAAGTAATAGATTGGTTTTCCGTCCACCTTATTGCTTGTGTCGATTTTGTTATTAAGATCTGAATCAGAATTCGCATCCAGCTTGAAATTATATTTATTTCCATCCATTATGTTGCTGGTGAGATTGTTTTTATTAGAATTGTTCAGATAAATACCATTTTCAGTGTTAGAGTTTGCATTATTGTCAGTTAAGGTATTATTGTGGGAATTAGTCAGATAGATACCGTCGATATAATTCGAATTAGCTTTATTGTGTATTATCTTGTTATTGTTCGAGTTGGTTAGATATATGCCATGGCCTGAAGAGGTTCCATATAGAGGTATGCAAGTATCCAGGAAACAAAATTCATTTGGTACCCCTTGATTATTCGAAATATTGTTATGATCAAGGATGTTGCTGCTGCTTGCATCCAGATAAATGCCGTAGTTGCTGGTTGTTACTTCATTATTGGAAATAGTGCTGTGATGTGCTGCATTAGTAAGGTATATCCCTGCGATTTTTGAACCTGTATCCTTAGCACCCGATATTGAGAATCCACTGATATTTACATAGGGCACTGTTACTTTAAAGATCGTATCGTTCTTATTTGATGTTATGGCTGCACCAGCAGGCTCCGATCTTATAGTCAGTCTTTTTCCCACTATCACATTCTCATTATAGGTAACAGGGTCTACCAATATCGTATGCCCATCTAAAGTTAAAGGATCATCTATTGCCGCCTGAATGGTGTTGTAATTTATTCCTGTATTTTTATTATGAATCTTTCCAGTGCCACCATCAACAGCCCAGCCCCATGTCCTTGAGACTGAATCATAACCATCAGAGGCAATTACTTTAACAGTATGTGTCCCAACACCTATTGTTTTGTTATAGTAGCCTGATTCTGCTACATTTGAACTTTTATTAACAATAGAATCATCTATATACCAGGTTACATTGGCTGCTCTATTAAGGGATATCCTAAACCACATTCCTTGACCTATCTGTGTCGTCGGACTGGCAGTAGGTTCAGAAAATATTATATTCAATAGCACATCATTCACTGTAACCGTTATCGTTTCACTTGCTGCCCCTTTAGAGCTATCCGTAGAAGTGAAAGTCCATGTGTAAATACCTTGATCCCCATATGTGGGCGTCCAGGTGAACTGGCCTGTGGAAGGATTCAGATATCCTTTGGCGTTTGTACTATACGTTATCGGATCATGTTCCGGATCAGTGGCTGATACCGTGAAACTCAATATATTTTGCTCTGAAACTGATTTAGGACCGATTGGAGCCTGGACAGGCGGTTTATTCGTATACTTTACATTTACCGTTCTTGATGCTGTTGCAGTATTGCTTGAGGAGTCGGTAGCTGTGTATGTGATAGTATATGTTCCGACTTTTGATGTATTTACAGTACCTGTTTTTGTAACTGCGATACTACCATCAACATTATCCGATGCAGTTGCACCTGCATCGGTATATGAGGAGCCTGATTCAACGGTTGCTGGATTAGGGCCAAGTACGGTGATGACAGGTTTTTTTGTATCTACCACATTGACCGTTCTTGTTTTCTGATCGGCATTATTGTTGTTTGAGTCTTTTACATTATAGGTGACAGTATATGTGCCAACGACTGCTGTTTTAACATGATTGACAGTTATTATGGAAGAGGTAATATTACCGTCAACATCATCCAATGCAGTTGCACCTGCATCGGTATATGAGGAGCCTGTTTCAACAGATACTGGATTCGGGCCTCGTAGGGTGATGACCGGTGCGACGGTATCCTTAGCCACAGGTTCCGCCTGCAATTTAAGGTTAGCAGTCGTATTATCTTTACCGCTGATTGTAACTGGTAAATAACTAATATAATATCCTTTTTTATAATAACTGAAGTTATAAGTACCATTCGGCAGACCGGTGATCAAATAAAATCCATTTGTTGATGTGGTATTCTTATAAAAGCCATTATTTACCTGCACCCCACCTAATACATCGCCATTAATATTTGATACATAGCCGCTTAAATTATATTCCTCGGTAGATTGAGCGACCTGTCCAATTAATATTAAAATAACAATAATAATAAATGTTTTCCTAATTCCATTTCTAATCATAAACCATTCACCATACTCCTTTTTTTCCTCATTGGTTTGAGGATACAACATACAAGCGTTTCTTGCATATATCTTTATCGCTTTTTAAATATAATAATTATCATTGTTATGCTCATTATATTAAATCTGATTGTATTATTGTTTTTTAAGTAATGTTTGTATATTAATGATCTTATTCAGGAACTCCAGACCATTTTTGGAAATTTGATATTTATCATTTCCATTGATAATATATTCCTTTTCGATCAGAAACTTCAGATATTCATTTGTGATTTTAGAATTTAAGTTCGAAGAATAACTAATTTTAGTCTTGTTTACACCACCATTACAGCAAGCTCTTAGAATTTCAATCATAAGTTCCATTTTTGTTCTTCTAATTCGTTTAATGATACCACCACCAACTAATAATACCAAATTCTCCCGGGATGTGGTTCACATTAATGTTTTACTTGTTGTTACAATTCCCCTTTTTTCCAGATTTACTGGTCAGAGATATGATTTAATCCACACTTTCAATCATATAAGCACCACAATCCCATACCGTTTTTATTAAGAATTTATTTAACAGCTTCTTTGCATATATATTTATCGTTTTTCAAATATACCTATGATTATTTTTATACACATAACACAGAAAAATAAAATAATATTTTAATTATACTATTTTAATCTTTTAATATTTAGTAATGGGGT
This sequence comes from Candidatus Methanoperedens sp., assembly GCA_012026795.1. Classification (NCBI taxonomy): domain Archaea; kingdom Methanobacteriati; phylum Methanobacteriota; class Methanomicrobia; order Methanosarcinales; family Candidatus Methanoperedentaceae; genus Candidatus Methanoperedens; species Candidatus Methanoperedens sp. Next base: position 42,341 of record VEPM01000023.1, on the reverse strand, counting down.
TATTTCATTAACCTGGGTCAGGAATTTCTTACCATTATTAGAAATTTGAAATATATGGTTCCCATTGGTTATATATTCCTTTTCAATTAGAAACTTCAGATATTCATTTGTGATTTTAGAATTTAAGTTTGTCGAACAAACAATTTTTGTTTTATTTACACCACCATTGCAGCAAGCTCTTAGAATCTCAACGATAAGTTCCATCGATGTTCTTCTAGTTCTTTTCATACCATCAACTCCGTCAGGAATTCTTCAATCAGAAAAGGTAATCCAATCATGAGTCACGAAACATAATACCATTTTTGCATCCCCTTTTCCGGATTATTCCATTCACACTCAGTTCAAACATAATGTTCATGATATATGAAGTTTTTTATTTTAGTTATTAAGAAGTATGCGGAAAACTTTTAAACTATTGATTCTATGAAAAAGCTATATGTCTGGTAATGTGGTTGTGGTTGAAAATATTAATAAAGTATATCAACTTGGAGATATGGCTGTGCCTGTTCTTAAAGATGTATATTTAGCTATTAAAAAAAAAGAGTTTGTGGCAATAATGGGGCCTTCCGGGAGTGGTAAGAGTTCGTTATTGAATCTTATAGGATGCCTTGATAGGCCTTCAACAGGAAAAATATTTATTGATGATACTGACACCTCAAATTTATCCGATGACGAGCTGGCAAAGATCAGAGGACGAAAAATAGGTTTTGTTTTTCAGAATTTTAATCTTCTTGCCAGATTGAATGCCCTGAGGAACGTTGAGCTTCCTATGATTTACCAGGAAATCCCGAAACAAAAAAGGATCGAGCGGGCAAAAGTCCTCTTGAGGGATGTGGGACTGGAAGATAGAATACTGCACAGGCCTACGGAGCTATCAGGTGGAGAGAGACAGAGAGTTTCTATAGCAAGGGCACTTGCAAATGAACCATCCATTATCCTTGCGGATGAACCAACTGGAAATCTTGATACAAAGGCCAGAGATCAGATAATGAAGATTTTCAAAAACCTGCATGACCAGGGGAGATCAATAATTCTTGTCACTCATGATATCAGGACTGCTCAGTATGCTGACAGGACAATAAGGATTGAAGATGGAAAGATAGTTAATAGTTGATGATATATTTAATCCTAAAAAAGATGCATAAGGCAATAAGCCAAAATGCCCATTTGTATTTTCTGAATATTAACGCCGAGTAACTGTCTTGGTATCTTAACCTACAATCAAGAGTAAGCCAAGTTTTGCATATACTGCTGATAACTGTTTGAGTATTTCAACTACAAGTGCTGGTGCTCCCACAGTGTTCAGGAAACCTATTACTGATGCTATCATTCTTTCACCTCCAATTTATGAGTTGGACCACCCTAGATCCACTAACTTAACATTCACACAAAGCTATATAAAAAAGAAAGAAACACTATTTCATAATTTAGTTTCTTTTTATTGAGATCATTTTATATTAACAGGGTTTGTTGCAGGCATAGTTAAATAAAAAGCAATCATTTGATGAAATTTGCAAATCTGAAGCTGATTTGTGTTTCAATAACTGATGCGACCAGAAACAAACAAAAAGCGATGAAAAGAAAAATAAATGCCTCATATAGCTTGCTCTTATTAATCACCCTCCAAATTATCAAATTCCTGAGTTCATGAGAAAGGATAATTCCGGCACCCCCACTCAATAATAAGGCAGGCACTTCAAACATTCCATGTGGAACTATCAGGATCAAATATTTCACTATTCCCATTGCACCACTGCTCTGGATTGATGCCCACAATAAAAGCCCCTGGATAAAACCGTTGGCACCCATACCCAATAGAGGGCCTATATATAGGAGTATCCCACTAATAAATAGCGAAATAACTACCTTGGTATTATTTGTGATGATAAACCACCATGTTGAAGATGAATTCATCTGGAATTTTTCAGGATTTATTGCTTCCATTGACATATCAGGTTTCAAAAGGCCAATAACCCCTACAATTATCAAACCGATAAAAAAACTTAATATATAAATGTATATTGGAAGTTTCAGTTTTTCCTTTAAGTTTTCCCTTGTCATTACATTTTTAATATCTCGAATAAACCTATTTATTAATTGATTTTCCATTCCAATCACCCATGCCAATAATTAAAATAATAGAGATAAACCCAACCATAAACCAAGCGGTATTGCAACTGTAATCAATGCGCTTTTTTTTGATAACTTTTGATGAAGCTGAATCCCAAAAGATATAATTAAAAACGACCATATCCATGCTATATAACTTATGAATTCAGAAGCTACGTAAGGTGTACTATTCTGGATTTCCTCAAGCATCTGCTGACTATTAAATGGATTTACATTAACAATATTTGACCCGGTCGAATAAATGATAAGCGTGCTGAGGATTGCAGAAAAAGTTAGTGGCAGCATGGCATATCCTACAAGAACCATCATATGAGGATAAAATCTACCCTTTCCACCGATGGCAAGAGAAATATTATGGATAATACCTGTCAATATTAACCATGTTATAAATGCCGCAAGTATCCCGGTTATCACTCCTATTATTTGCGCAAATTCAAGATTTGTTTCAGTGACCAGCACAATTCTGGAAGATCGCACGTACAGGTCAGCTGCAGAAAAGAGGGCATATATTCCCACTATCATAACAGCCTCCTCTATTAGAGGAATATTTGAAATTTCCCGCATCGCTTCTTTAGGTCTTTTCAAAGTATCTATTATTCTTTTTATGAAACCCATATTCTTTCTCCTATTCAGCCCTGAATGCCTCTATAGGGTCAAGTCTCGCAGCTCTGCTTGCTGGATATATTCCCGCCGCCATTGTGGTTATGACCCCGAAACCCAACCCGACCAATACTGAACTCAATGTCACATCAAGTGGGAATGCTCCAATCGCTGAGATTAATAATGCGATACCTGAGCCCAGCACAACACCTATAAGCCCGCTAATAAGACCCAGAAATCCCGATTCAAATACAAATAGAGTCCTGATATCAGCTTCTGTTGCTCCCATAGCTTTCATAGTGCCTATTTCTCTCACTCTTTCATTCACTGTAAGCATCATCACGTTAACAATTCCAATCCCCCCTACCACAAGGGAGATAACACCTATCCCTCCCAGCGCAATTTTGATCATGCCCATTACATTATTTACCATTTCCAGGAAAGTTTTCATAGCTATAATTGACAATGCTTCGTTTCTATGTGAGCGTTCAAGAGATTCTTGGATCAGTACCCCCATTTCCTCAACGTCCTCTGATTCTTCAACAGTTACCTGAATCATTGAATATGAACTTCCATTAGAAATTTCCTCCAGACTTTTGAGGCTTGTATATACCTCTGCATTAGCTACACCCCCAAAATAAGATTGTTTTGCTTCGGCGAGCAAACCTACAATTTTAAATCCTGCCTCTTTGCCATTTTCGTTGTTCTTTATTTTCACGATACTACCCGGGTTCAATGGCATTCTAAACATATTCTGCGCAGACTGCTCTTTTAGAACTATACCGTTCTGGTCTGATTCCGTGAGAAACCTGCCAAGCATTATTCCCTCTCCAAGTTTCTGCTCCTTTGACGGATAAATACCCACAAGCGTTATTGTTCTTTCAGTTTCTTTGGAAATAATGGTAGCACTTATGGTTTTTCTTGGTGAGACAAATTTTACTCCGGGAATACTTTCTATAGTCTTAACATCTTTTTCGGTAAGTTCTGCGTTTTTCTTAAACTGCCCCGGTGACAAGCCTCCGGGAGTGATTGTCAGTGTGTTTAAATCCAGATTTCCCATGGCTCCTTTGACATTTACATAAAGACCTTCGCCCACAGATAGCATTACTACAATTGCTATAACACCTATTATTATTCCTAAACTCGATAAAATCGTCTTGAATTTATTGCTTAAAAAGCTTATATATATATATTCGAATGTATCAGACAGCTTCATGAAATTTTCCTTCTCTTCTGTTTCATATATGTATAGAAACCGATAAGAAAGATAGTTGTGACCAGGAATATTGATCCGCTAATTCCACCAGCATTAGATTGTACCACTAAATTACCCTTAACTTGTGATGCTATTTTAATTTCGGACTCGTGCCAGTTTGCATCATTCTTGAATCGGGCTTTTAGCATTATGTTTTCATTCTCATTGCTGGATTTTTCAAATTTTATTGTGGATACCTCATTTGGCTGCATCGTACCTATGAAATACTGGGTTGGCTTGAAAATCGTGTTATTCGCATAAGGAATAATTGAGACTGCTTCGATATTATTGGGCCTCTGGTTTGCAATATTCAAGGATATGCTACTGCCGGAAATCTCAACGGGAATAATTTCAACAACCGAATCTTCTATTTTCATAGGTATTTTTCCACGCAAATTCGAACTTCCAACAACATCAAATTCAATAAAATATATACCATTTTGTGTGTTATTATCCACTTTAATTGTATAACGTGCATCGAATTCGCTGCCTGGCCCGATTATACCCACATTATTATAAGAATCACTCAATACTTTGATCATTGGATTATCGAGCATTGTTATTGATTGGATCTGAGCGTTAGTGCTGTAGTCTTTTCCATCAAATTTTAATGAAGAACCTGAGGCAGCATTTCTAAATGTCAATGTTACCTGCCCTGTATCGCCAGGCATGAGGGCTTCAGGGCTCACCACATATTTTTCCAATTCAATAACGCCTTTCACATCAGTAACTGAATAACCTATCTGAATATCGAAATCCCGCGATGTTAAATAGTTATTTTGCCGGTATCCGATGGCAATTTTATTATTTCCTTTTACAGAGTTATCATCAGCTTTCATGCTGAAACGGTAAGTATAGCTGTCGCCTTTTATTATCAAGGGCGCAGTTCTGACCCCTGTTTCCCCGGTCTGGGGCTGAAAAGGAAACTTACCGGGAATCTCGATATTTACATCTTTAGCGTCTGAATTTCCTATGTTTTTCACTCTAACCCATATATCAAAATTCTGACCCGGCTCCACAGGCTGGGGATCATATTTAATTACACTAATATCAAACTGACTTTCTTCCAGAGCAGAAGCAGATTGAACAAAAAGTAATCCTGTAATTATAATAATACTAATACATAAATATAGTTTCATATTATATACCACTTTTTAGTTAAACTCCGTATGCTCCTATTTCTGATATGCTATAAATCTTTTTCGTATTACGGCTGTGGATGAAATCAGGAGAAATCATTTATTGCCAGTTATTATTAAGCAAAACATGCTGGGTTACGGCTTAATGTAGCGAACATAACTATTTCAAAACATCCACAAGCGCAACCCTCTCAAGGACAAGTTCAGGGATCTTTTCAATACCAGCAGCTTTGATCTCTTCATCAGTAATATTGAAAATGTCCATCAAAACCCTGTTCTTTGATTCCTCGTAGCGCATAACATCCTCTGGCTTTATTTCTATCTCATCAAATACATATTGGTCAACATCATCACCAATAGCCACAAGTACAATATTGTTCTTTCCGTTATGCACACCGATTTTCATGGCACGGTTTATCTGGCGCGTGCCTGATGCATAAAGCATTATTTCTTTCCCGAGGTCGTTTGCGATATTTCTCCCTGTTTTGAATGAATCAATCGCTTTTTCAATAGCGAACATAAGATGCTCTTTCCCTGCAAGTTTATCTGCATCAAGCGCCAGGATGACAGTATCTTTGCAGTTCCTCATTTCTTTAATTTTTGAAAGGAAAATTTCAATATCCTCGATAAATATCGTACCTTCCAGGATTCTGATCATGATTCTTCCCATGCTTTTATCAAATCAATAGTATCCACAATAAGATCATGCAAAGCCCCATCGTTTTTACCTATGTCATTTAAGATATCGATCATAGTCCTGTCAATTTCTTTAGAAACAGCAGACATGATTGCTTCTTCATCCATATTTGCATTCCTGTGGGAATATGTCAGGTTTCCTATAATAGAAATACCTACAAGGTTTCCAAGGGCGTAAAGCGCATGTACTTCACTTGCGTTTTTATTTGCCTTCACACCTTCCCCGAAAAGCGATACCGAATGTGCTGCAATTATCATGGAATTTGCAAATATAGGATCGATATCACCATTCTTATCAGAAGAGAAGAGTATCATTCCAAGCAGGTCTTCTGAAAGGGATTTTGGGAAAAATGTGGCAAAGTGGTCCAGTGCATCCACGTATGGCTGTTCTTTACTACCAACAAGTGATTTTAAGTATATATCATCTGGAATAGATTTCTTCTCCAGTTTTTTTAATTTAAGCTTGAGATAACATCTCTGACATATATCCAGGGTGTAATATTTATAAGTTTTACGGGAAGGCTTGCCGCAGAAGAAACAGTCTGTCATGGTTTTCACACTCTTTTGAATAGCTTATCCAGTTCCTGCCTGTTAAAAGATACCATCGTTGGCCTTCCATGCGGGCATGTATATGGATTCTGTGTCTTGAAAAGCTGTTTGATGAGGCTTTCCATCTGGGAGCCGGAACAATCAGCTCCGGCCTTGATGGCGCTTCTGCATGCGATGCTTTTGGTTACCCGCTCAAATATCCCGGTTTCTTCTTTTACTTTTCCTTCTGAAAGAATATCAGATATTATGTCATGCACCATCCCGGGGTCTTCAAGCTTTCCCAGGACAACAGGGACAGCCGTTACTGCAAATGAATCATGCCCGAATTCTGATATCCGAAAGCCGAACTCTTCAAGATAGGGAATAGTATCTTTCATTAATATCTTCTCCCTGGAATCAAGTTCAATGTTAATTGGAACGATCAACTCCTGGGAATCATCCCTCTTTGATTCCCGGATAAGGTCAAAAAATATACGTTCATGCGCTGCATGCTGGTCTACGATCATCAGACCGTTCTTTGTTTCTGCAAGGATATACAGGCTATCCACCTGTCCCAATACTTTTACATCAGGCACCACAGCAGTCACCTCAGCAGCCCCTGCAATTTCCTTTTCCATGCCTGCTCTTTCTGATTGTCTCAATCTTCTTTCTGTGTCTTTTACAGACTGCCTGAAATCAGTGACAATCTCTTTTACCTGGAAAGATCCGGCAGCCGGAGTTTCGTAAAATGTCTGCTGCATTGGTATCTTTATATCAGGAATAAGATTTCTGTGAGCAAGTGCATTCTTCACAGCCTGCGTAACCATATCGCAAATATCCCTCTCATGGTCGAGGCGCACCTGGTTCTTGGTAGGATGGACATTTACATCCACTTCCCGCGGGTCAACATATATCTTTAATATCGCTATCGGAAAACGCCCTCTTGGCATAAGGGTACCATAGGCATCCCTTAGCGCAAAACCGATCGCTTTTGAATTGATACTCCTGTCATTTATATAGAATGACTGGTAATCAAGACTGCCCCGCGTCAGGGAAGGTCTTGAGACAAAACCTGTTATTCGCACAATAGCAGATTCAAGATCCACCGGAAGCATTTCCCGTGCGACTTCCTGGCCATAAATGTGAATTATCGTATCTTTAAGTTCTGCTGCGGGTGAACGCAGCAACTCTTTCCCATTGTTGAAAAGAGAAAAAGAAATGTTGTTATGTCCAAGAGCTATCCTTGAAACTATATCGATGATATGAGTAAGTTCAACTGCATCGGATTTCAGATATTTTTTCCTGACAGGTGTATTGTAGAAGAGGTCATTTACTACAATTGTCGTCCCATCCGAGGCTCCGGTTTCTGCAATGCTTACCAGTTTCCCGCCCTGGATTATAACTCTTGTACCGGATAGTTCATCTTTTGTTTTTGTAATGATCTCGACATTGGCAATTGCAGAAATAGATGATAAAGCCTCACCCCTGAATCCCATTGTTCTCACAGTTTCTATATCTTCGATTTTCCTGATCTTGCTTGTAGCGTGTTTCACATAAGACAGCGCAGCATCATCCTTGTTCATCCCGCAGCCGTTATCAGTGATGCGGATAGAGCTTTTACCGCTTTTTGTAACCTCGATCCTTATCGTATCCGCACCTGCATCTATTGAGTTCTCGATCAGCTCCTTGACAACAGAAGCAGGGCGCTCGATCACTTCACCTGCTGCTATCTTGTTTATCGATGCTTCATCAAGGATCTGGATTTTTCCCATTTTATCAACCTGAAATTCATTTTTATTCTATTGTATTCTGTTTTGTTATCTTCAAAGCTTTTCCATTATAATATCATACTGCTTATATAAAATCATACTCAGGATTATACATATTGACAAAGAATAGAATACAGTATCAGTGCCAAGGTCTGTAAATCCTTTTTCTAATACATACCTCAATCCCCCGATGATTGCCGCAATGATGAAAACAAGACAGGCTGAAGCCACGGCGCCTCCAAGAAGGAACCAGGGATACAGCGCCCCTCTTTTTTCATAAAAAACGGAAGCAAGGACGAAAAGTATCGCGAACATGAAAAATAGAACGTAAGGCTTGACCGGAAATGGATTGATCTTAATAATATAATTTATCCCATAGACCACTGTTACCATTATAAGGATCGCGATCCCAAGGACTATCGAAAGTACCCTGGTAAAATCCCCGGGGACGAATTTAAATTCTATTTTACCTATGACAAAATATAAAATAAGGCTCAGTATCATGGATATGGAGAATGCATACGCAAGGGTCTCGATGCCAATGCCTGACAACCCCTTTTCCCATATATATTTTATTCCAGCCAGACACGCTATTATCAGGAAAGTCAAACATGCGGATGCTATCGCGCCACCGATAAGCTCCCTTTGAAAAAAAGCTTTTTTCTCCCGTTCAAAATATATCGTGAAAATCACGAACCCTATAGAGAATATGAACAGGAAATAATATGGCTCATAGGGAAAAACGATGTTACCGGTCTGGAAAATATATGTGAGCCCATAGGCAACAGAGATCATTATAAATGCAATTCCGGCTACAATCGCCAGTATCCTGGTAAAATCATTTGATTTGAATTTGATAGTATCCCTCTGAAAACAAAATATAATTAAGGGTATTTAAACAATTTGATGCAATTAAGAATCAAAACTCAAATAGCAATAATTTAATAATACAAGAACTGTTATTGTGCTCTGTTAAGAGTGTAAAATTATTTAATTAATAAACATTCGGAGATAATCAAGAATGAAACTTCCTGTAGTTCATCTACCAGACATACAGGCGAACCAGCCTGATATAGCTATAACATTGACCCGCGTGGGGGTAACGGATGTCAAGAAACTTGTAGAAGTGGCAAGAAAGGATAAGCGCCCTATCGTGCTTGTATCTACGTTTGATATCTTTGTTGACCTTCCTTCTGACAGGAAGGGCGCGAATTTATCGAGGAATTTTGAGGCCATAGACGAAGTTCTTGAAGAAATGATCGCATCCCCTGTTTATGAAATAGAAGATTTATGCAGCGAAGTCGCAAAAAGGCTGATCGACAGGCATGAATATGCTTTGATCGCTGAAGTAAGGATGAAAAGCGAATATATCCTTAAAAGGGAAACACCTGCGACTAAATTGAATTGCCAGGAAGTGGTGAATATTTTTGCCGAGGCAAAAGCGATACGCGGTGAAACACTAACCATAAGAAAACTTGTAGGCGCTGAGGTGCTTGGCATCACTGCATGCCCATGCGCCCAAGAAATAATGGTTGATAAAGCACGAAAGGAATTAAAGACGCTTGGCGTGGAATCAGATGTAATTAAGAAATTCCTGAATAATGTGCCTATGCCCACACATAACCAGAGAGGGCGGGGGGTAATTTCGATAGAAACTCATGACAGTCATTTTGTTTCACTTGAAAAGATCATAAATATCATCGAGAATTCCATGAGTTCGCAGATGTTTGAATTATTGAAGCGGGCCGATGAGGTTATGATCGTTGAAAGGGCACACAAGAATCCCAAATTTGTAGAAGATTGCGTGCGGACAATGGCCCAGAAAATCATCAATCAATTCCCTGAACTGCCGGATGATTCTGTTATTGTGGTAAAACAGATAAATGAAGAGAGCATCCACAGGCATAATGCATTCGCGGAAAGGAAATCAACGCTTGGGGAATTGAGGCAGGAAATCAATAATTGAGTGATATATTAATATCACATGACAAAATTAGTTCGAAAAGTTCGCAAAGCGTAACAGCAAAATCTTTGCGATCTTTGAGTTTTTGCGGTTGAAAATTCTATATTATCCCAGCATGTAAATGTACATTTACACGAGGTAAAGTATATATTTAAGTAATGCATTTGTATGATATACATAATCATCATGAGGGATAATTTTGGCAAATAAGAAAAAAGTACTGATCAAAAAGACGGGTGCAACCCGTGTAAAAGAAAATAAGGCATTATATATAGGAATTGATCTTGGAACAAACCATACTGCAATATCGACAAGTGAAGGGAAAAAAAAGAGTATTCTTAGCATTGTCGGTATTCCGAAAGATGCAGTAGCATCAAAATTCCTGAAAAAAGAGCGCCTGTATGGTGATGAAGCATTAAAACACAGGGTTGCGCTAAATATGTTCAAACCTGTCGAGTCCGGGTTATTAAAGAACCAGAGAGAGGATCTTGAGGCTGCAAAGGGCCTTCTTCAACATATAATGGGACTTGTGGATGCTAACCACAATGTAAAAAAGTATGCCATTATAGGAGTTCCGTCCCAGGCCAGCGTACTTAATAAAAAGATCATTACAGAAATGGCAAAGGGTTTCTTTGATGGCGTAATGGTTGCAAGCGAACCTTTTTGTGTCGCATATAACCTGGGAGAGATGGAACATTCCCTGGTCGTGGACATAGGGGCAGGGACCACGGATATATGCAGGGTACATGGTACGCTTCCGGAACCTGATGACCAGATAAGCAGCAATAAAGCAGGTGATTATATTGATGCTGAATTAGTGAGGTTGATCTCCGAAGAATATACCAATGTCAGGGTAACAAATGAGGTAGCAAAAAAATGGAAAGAACAGAGTTCATTCGTTGGTGAGTCTCAGGAAGAAATTGTTGTTGATGTACCTGTTGATTCTTCTATACTTAAATTATCAATTACAAAAGATATAAGAATGGCATGTGAATCCATTATTCCGGATATAATGTCCGGTATATCCAAACTGATATCCACATATGATCCTGACTTCCAGGAATATCTGCGCAATAATATCTGGCTGGCAGGCGGAGGAAGCCAGATCAGGAACATCGATGCTGTTCTGACCAAGGAGCTTGAATTGATAGATGGCGGAAAGGTCTTCAAAGATACAGACCCGGTTTTTAGCGGTGCTAATGGAGCACTGAAACTGGCACAGGATATGCCGCCTGAATTCTGGCAAACTGCATAGATGCTGGAAAGACTTACTGACACAACAATTGAAACCCAGAGGAAATGGCTGAAATTCCTTCTTGCAAGGGTCGGCCATAACAATCTCCCGAAGCTTTTTAATTACTACCAGAGCATAGGCTGGATCAGTGGATCAGCGGCTGAAAAACTACTCGATATCGCAGGCCTGGAGAAACGCTACAAAGGGGCTTCATGGACCCTTTCTGCCGAAGAACAGAGAATATCAAGGCTTTTTATTGAGAAGTTAAAAGGGGAGGATATAAACGATTCTCTTCTAAATGTTCCTTTTTCAGGAAAAGCGAAACCTGATGTTGAGAAAAAAATCCTGATAAAGTCAGCAGAACATATTCACCCGGTTGAAAAAAAGAAGATGGAGATCAGTATACACCGCCGCGAAGTAACCATCAATAATCTTGAGCAGGAACTGGAGGAAAAGTATGCGGAAATTGAGGATCTGAAGGAAAAGATAAGGGAGCTTGAAAAATCGTTTTTTGATAACCGGAAAGAAATGATGAGACAAAAGATATTTATGGATATTATGGACCAAAATATAAAGATAAAAAAAGCAGCCCGAAGGGACAAGAGCAAAGGCAATAACAAAAGCAATAACAAAAGCAATAGCAATATCACCGGGAAGTCAAAATAACTGCTTTAACCAAAATAATCCGGATAGAGTCTAACCCGGACAGTCGCTTGTCAGATTTATCAAGAAACCCATTCGTCTTTTTTGAACTTCAGTGATTTGAAATGCGGGCCTTTCCAGTATACCATCTTCTCAACATTTATCTGTATGATCACATCGTTCTCGCCAAGGGGCTTATTCTCTATTACTTTCTGGTATTTGCTTTTAAATTCCTGATAGATATCATAGTATAATTGCAGCGTTTCTTCAGACAGGAAATATATTGGTGCTTTATCTGTAATAGCAGCTGTACCCTGGGCCATAACCCCTTCATTATTGAAAGGGTTTACAGGATCACGGATATCGATTGTAATACTGATATTGGGATTTTCAGACAGGTTCTTGACCTTTTTTGATCGATCATTTGTGATGAAAAAAAGTTTCTGTGAATTCTCATCGTATATGAAAAAGACCGGGGTCAGATGCGGCTGGTCATTTTTATCGCTTGTGCATACATAACCGAAATAATTACCGTACAGGATATTACGTATTTCCTCAGGGATCCGCATATTTACACAGGCACGCTTATTTGTTTTGCGCCTCTCCAATAGATTATTTTAACTGGTTTCACTTCCACAAGTATCCTTGCAATAATTGGTGTCAGTTGCCATGCTTTTGGTAATTCCGAAGTTGAATATTTTTTTGTATATTCGGGATATTTTTTCATGAATAACTTAAGGGCAGCAAGCATATTTATTAAATGTATTGGAACATCTGTCATTCCGTAGATTTTGACTTCCCCGGTAAAAAGAACGGCTTTATTTTCATATATATTACTCATGTCCCTTCTATCTATCAGGAAAGCGACCTTGTTGTTCTCCTGCATGATTTTTAGTTTTTTTGCTTCTTTAGATGTATTAAAAAAGATTTTCTGCCCGTCAAAAACATAAACAACCGGGGTTACATGGGTTTTTCCTTTCAGGGAAGTACCGATATATGCAAAACTTGATTCATTTACCAGATTATAGATGTCGGGAGGAAGCCATGGCACTATGGAGATTATGTATGCTGAGTAAAGCGAGGTAAGGGTTACAAAACACATGAAAAGCAACGTAATAACAACTAAAAAATTATCTGTCTTGAAAAGGGGCAGTAAAAAAAGCGAAATCAGTCCGAAAAAGACATTGTTGATATCAAGTTTTTGAAGGTATCGAAGTTCAGTATATGGTGTATGTTCAAGCTCGCTTCTCTTTTCCGCAAGTTTTTTAAGTCTTAAGGATCTCCACAAAGCAAGGACTGATGTCCATAACCCAAGCCCCATCCTGTAGCAAATATCCCATATCAGGAGACTTACGAATAATAATAAAACCGGATGGGGAGCTTTTCCAAGCCACATATCCAGTAAATCCGTGCCAAAATAGTAAAGATAAAACATAAAAGGGATGAAAATAACCAGCCCTGGCACAGCCTCATAATGGTTTTTATGGAAAAGTATCTCTTTATATCTCTCAAGTAATTCATTTTCATCCTTACTTAACGGGGCCCTGAATTTACGAAGCGTTGGCGCAAGTTGCAGGATCAGAAGGCTCCATGATACTGCTACAAAGATGGCAAGTGAGCCATATAGCAGGGAAATCTGCCCCAGGTCAAAGATAAAACCGAGGGTTATGCCAATTATAAGAAGAAATAAAAACTGGAGAAGGATGCTGTATTTATAGGACAGTAGAGAAAAAGGAGGTATTCTGCCAACGATCTCTTCATATATCCATTTCTTTTCCTTCATGGGCTCAGTATCCATTCAATGTCCTGATGGAAGGCATCAATAATAAATCCATAATATTAATCATTATCAGAGAACAAATAGATAATATTATTTATAAGTTATGCCATTTATGCCGTTGGTGAGTATAATGAACTTTAAAATTATTTCAATATTTATCATGGCATTATCTTTGATTTTCCTGGGATGCGTTGATGAGAAAACTGGCGTAACTCCGGTTCCGACACCAACGGCAACGTCGACTGCTACACCGACTCCAGCGCCCACAGTGGTTCCGACAACTGTGCAGCCAACCCCTATCCCGACGATTGCCAGAACACAGAGATTATATATTTCTGAAGTTGATGACTTATATGGGTTTCGCAAGGTTACTACAACAAATGTTTCATCAAATTATACTAATCGTACACTTACAATTAATTCAGGTGATACAGTCAAATGGATAAGTGTAACAGACGCGAATTACAGCTTAACGGTCGTAAGCCAGGAGAACTTATGGGATAATTCCAGTTCCAGGCTGAGGTATTATTTGAGCTGGTTCAATTATACATTTAACAATCCTGGAAATTATGAGGTTTATATAAAGGAGTTCCCAAAAGTGACTCATCAGAAAATCATCGTGAATCCTTGAAGTAAAAACCAAAAAATAATTTTAAACGAATTAATCATTATGAATCATGAAGATTAATTCGTAAACTTTAAATGTAAAACATAGGAAATGCACTTCCTAACAAAATCATTTTAGTATCGGATTGATGTGAATAGAATAGCATTACTGCTTAGCAGTAAACAGCTAAATAAGAGATAGGAGGCGGTTTTATACACAAAGAAGAGTTAATCCAGCTACATACACTAATGGTGCAAATGAAGAAGTTCTTCGAGGAAAATGGCCATGGAGAATTTGTACAATACCAGTCCCTTCAGATAAGCCCCATACATGTACATCGAAGCAAAGCCGAACATAAACATGCAATCTTTATTCTTGGTAAAGAGATAGCTTCCGTGATGACACTTGATGAATTCTCAGGACCGGGAAGAACACAGGTGAGAATGCAGGAACTTGCAAGCCGCGCTGTTGATGAAATAATGCATTAAAAAAGTAAAAAAACGTCTCTTTTTTTAAGCTTTCGAAACATTTCGAAGCATATATTAGGTACTACAATAAAAATGACGGATTGTTTGATGACCCGTAATTGATATTTTTGGGTCATCATGTGAGGGATATTTATGGAACTCAATGGAGTAGAGATAGAAGACACATTTGCGGAAGCATTTCCGATAAAGATAGCAAGAATATTGATCACAGGCGCAACACGGCGATGGGCCATGGTTGCGGCACAGGAAGCCACAGGCTTTGGAACCTCTGTAATAATGTGCCCAGCCGAGGCCGGCATTGAAAAGGTTGTTGATGGCAGCGAAACACCTGATGGAAGGCCTGGTGTGTATATTTATATATGCACATTTGGCTATAAAGCCCTGGAAGAACAGTTATTAAAACGTCTGGGCCAGTGTGTCCTGACTGCCCCGACTGCTGCAATGTGGAATGGGCTTCCGAACGCTGAGAAACAATTTGATACCGGATTCAAGCTCAAGTTCTTCGGAGACGGGTTTGAATCCGAAACCAATATTGGTGGAAGGAAAGCATATAAGATCCCCATGATGCAGGGTGACTTCATTACTGAGCACGGTATCGGAGCGCAGGAAGGCATTGCAGGGGGCAATTTCTTTATTATGGCAGATACGCAGATGACGGCTCTTACCGCTGCTGAAAATGCGGTTGATGCAATAATGATGCTGACAGGTACGATCACTCCTTTCCCTGGCGGCGTTGTGGCAAGCGGATCAAAGGTCGGATTTACAAATTATAAATTCATGAAGGCAACAACAAATGAAAAATTCAGCCCTTCGATAAAAGCAAAGATAAAAGATACTCATGTGCCTGCTGATGTAAATGCCATATATGAGATCGTTATCAATGGCCTTGATGCGGAATCAATAAGCAGATCCATGAAAGCCGGTATCGCTGCGGCTGTAAGGGTCCCTGGTGTCAAGAAGATAAGCGCAGGGAACTATGGCGGTACGCTGGGCCCGCATAAATTCTACCTTAAAGACCTCATTTAAACAAGGGGTGAATTCCCCCTTTATTTTCCTTTTTTCATTTTTACTGAAATTCTTTATATTATCCGGAAATCTATTCTAATAAGAAACAACATTCAATAATAGGTGAACCGCATGAAAGACATTATTGAAATAATAAAAACACGGCGATGTGTCCGTAATTACAAAGAAGACCAGATCCCTGATGAGGATATTAAATTCCTGATCGACTGCGCCGGGTATACTCCTTCAGGTTTGAACATGCAGCCATGGGGTTTTATGGTGATAAAAAATAAGGACGTTTTGCGGCGGCTTTCGGAATTTGGAAAAAAATCCATGATCCCGCTGCTGGAACAATTTAAAGATAACTCACAGGGGGCTGCTGATTTTCTTGCATTTCTTAAAACAGAAGGTTCAGACATGTTCTATAATGCACCTGTTATGGTGATCATCCTCGGGAATAATAAAGCACCTACGGCAGCTTATGATTGCTCAATGGCAGCCCAGACAATGATGCTTGCTGCCCATTCCATAGGAATCGGAAGCTGCTGGATAGGAGGCGTCCAGCGTGCCCTGATGGATGAAAAAATCATGAAAGAACTTGGCATACCTGAAGGATACATTATTGTTGCGCCATTGATATTCGGGTATCCGAGAGGCGATACCGAAATGCCTGAAAGGAGAGAGCCTGAAGTGGTGTGGGTGAAATAGGATTGAGAATGGTTGATTTTTTGTTAGCGCTTTTCTATTTCTCATGAAAAGGTCGGGAATTTCAGGCGCTTCTTCTCGCAATAAATGCGCGAAATTGATATTACCATCTTAACGTCTTCTGCCATGCATTCTTAAGCACATCGATCCTTTCTCTGAGCACCACTTTCTCCCCGTCCATCACAATAAATTCCTGCCGCGCTGTGACTGCGCCAACATCCGCAAACACATTACCTTTCATGAGCGCCTCGAATCTTTTCACATTTCTAGGCGCCACTGTGACAACAAAGCGGCTCTGGGATTCTGAGAATAATATCGTATCTGAACGCTTGATGTTCTCAACAGGTACTTTTGTCAGTTCGATTATCATTCCAAGATCGCCTGAAAATGCACTTTCAGCCAGCGCCACGGCAAGACCACCGTCAGAGCAGTCATGACATGAAGCGACAACACCTTCGCTGATCGCTTTTTCAAGGGCGATATACAATTTTCTCGCTGAACTGGCATTCACACGCGGCACATCGTTCCCGATAAATCCCAGAGATGCATAATATTCTGAAGCTCCAAGTTCATCTTTCGTCATTCCGAGGATGTAAACCCTGTCCTCTGGACACTTCGCATCCATTGTCACTGCTCTTCGCACATCTTCAATTTTCCCGATCGTTGAAAAAAGAACAGTTGGGGGAATGGATATCTTCCTGCCCCCTATCTGGTAATCGTTCTTCATGCTGTCCTTTCCTGAAATGCAGGGGACACCGTATGCTTTTGTATAATCATACAGCGCCATGTTGGCTCTCACAAGCTGCCCGAGCTTATATTCGCCGTCAGGTGTTTTTTCTGATTTTTCAGGATCACACCAGCAGAAATTATCAAGACCTGCAAGATGATCAAATGAACCGCCCACTGCAATGTGATTTCGTACCGCCTCATCGATGGCGCAGGCCGTCATGTGGTATGTATCAACATCACCGTACCTCGGGCAGATGCCGTTTGCAACAACAACTCCTTCCATGCTATCAAGCAGAGGGCGGATAACCGCTGCATCACTCGGGCCATCCCCGGTTAATGGCTTGATGACAGATCCTGCCTGGACTTCATGGTCATACTGTCTGATGACATATTCTTTTGAACATATATTGAGGCGCGAAAGAAGATTTTTAAGAATTGCGGTCGAATCCACAACACCAAGAACAGGCTCTTCAAACTTGCGCTGTACCCATCGCGCATTCAATTTCATGGCTGGAAGACCATTATGCAAAAACTCCATATCCAGGTAAGCCACATTTTTATTTCCGTATTTTACATGGAATTTGCCCGAATCTGTAAATGTTCCGATAACAGTGGCCTCAACGTCTCTTGTTTTAGCAAGATTCAGGAATTCATCAATTTTTTCGGGAGAAACCGCGAGCGTCATTCTCTCCTGCGACTCGGAAACAAGGATTTCCCAGGGGTCAAGGCCAGGATATTTCAGGGGGCATTTATCAAGTTCGATCAGGCATCCTCCGCAGAGCTGCGCCATCTCACCAACCGATGACGAAAGGCCGCCTGCGCCGTTATCTGTTATTGATCCATATAATCCCTTATCACGAGCTTCAAGCAGGAAATCAAGCATCTTCTTCTGGGTTATAGGATCTCCGATCTGTACAGCGGTAACAGGTGAATCCTCATCAAGTTGCAGTGATGAGAAAGTTGCGCCGTGGATGCCGTCTTTCCCGATGCGCCCCCCGGCCATTACTATGAGGTCACCACTATGGATTTCCTTTATATGGGAGGGTTTTCCATTGATCACTGAAGGCATTATTCCACCCGTTCCGCAATATACTAGAGGTTTTCCAAGATACCGCACATCAAAAACTATACACCCGTTCACCGTGGGAATACCGGATTTATTCCCGCCATGTTCGACGCCGCGCCTTACGCCTTCAAATATCCTCTTGGGATGAAGAAGTCGCGGTGGAAGCTCTTTATCATAAAAAGGGGATGCAAAACAAAAGACATCAGTGTTAAATATCAGTCTTGCACCTATCCCCGTACCCATAGGGTCGCGGTTTACACCAACAATACCTGTTATGGCGCCGCCGTACGGATCAAGAGCAGAAGGCGTATTGTGCGTTTCCACCTTCATGACAAGATTATAGTCATCATTAAATTTGATCACGCCTGCATTATCGGTGAAAACAGAAACAAGCCATGGTTTATTTATTTCCTTTGTGGCGCGCTTTATGAAAGTATTAAAAAGCGAATTTATTACAAGGCTTCCTTTATCGTCTGAATAAGTTATCCGGCTGTTGAATATTTTATGTTTGCAGTGCTCAGACCATGTCTGGGCAAGCACTTCTATTTCCACATCCGTAGGAAGGGTTAGTCCAAGATATTTCCTCTGAGTTTTCGTTTCTTGCGAATTAAAATATTCCTTAAGAGCGATCATTTCCCTGTGATTCAGAGCAAGAAGTCTCTGTATGCTTAATTCCTTTAATTTTTCATCACTGGTATTAAGGTCAATTTCCATAACTGAAGGTTTATGTTTTCCTTTTATGACAGGAAGCGGCAGACATACACCTTTTTGTTTATCCCAGTCAATACTATTGATTATTATCCATCGTTCAATAAGGGTATTTGCAAGAAGTCCGCCAGCTATCTTTTCAGCATCTTCTTTTGTGATCTTCCCTTTTATCAGATATTGTCTTGAAAAATATACTCCCTTTATTGTGGTTTTAATAATATCTTCAGATGCTTTTTTTGCAGTAGTTCCGACGTTATCAGTAACACCAGGCTTGAAGCCAACTTCAATGAGCCATGAAAAATCCTTTGCAAGCGGTTCAGGGGAATATTCCTGTATTACGGGATCTGCAAACAATTCTTCACCGAGAATCTTTACCTGTTCATTGGAAATATCTGCATCGATGGTATAAACATCAAGTGTCCTGACACTCTCCACATTTATATGCAGGTCTTCAGCTATCCTTTTTCTCGTGCTGTCTCCCAGCGCATCTTTTATCCCTTTTTTAAAACCGACTTCAATTCTGCTGGCCATTATTTATTCCTTTTTCTTGATCCTGGTTCTGACTCATCAAACGCGTTATATTACGAGAAGCTGATATAAAATAATATGTAATTGGAGCAAGAAATTTTGGATAAAATCAAAAATATGAGTCAAAAAAAAAGAATGATGGCCAATTTATGATGCAATTATGATTTTTTAATTTCCGATTGAAACTTTTTACCAGCATGCGCCATGCCTACTAAGACAGCAGCTGGTGGGGCTACAAGGGCTGTTACTAATCCTGTCATAAATGCCGTTTGTATAGAAGCATAACCTGCAATTATGCCCAGAGACAGAAAAATTATTATAAAACAAAAATTATTTAGTTTAATATACATATTTAAATCTCCTCATATTTTATATGCAATTTTTGCACAACTTGAAATGCTGCTGGCAACGATATTAACTTCGTAAGGCAGAAAGATAAAAGAACTATTATAACGCTCAATTCATTTATTCCAAACATATGTGAACCTCCTGATATATTTTAATATACTGTGCAATTTATGCACAATATGACAATATACCTTAAGGTATATAAAAGTATCTAAAAGCGCAACATTTGCTCAAATCGCTGAAAAATAACAAAATGGATCTGAGTAGAAAAGACTATAACTGATGTTCGCAGCCTGCGCCCTGTCCTATCCCCTCGTCCACCCGCACATGGATCTTCGTGATATTATCTGCTCCACTGGATTTGAGGCCCTTTGCCAGATTGGATGTGAAGTATTTGCACAGGTCTTCGGCACTTACGGAAGCTGTGGGAAGGAACATAATATCTTCAAGTGGAAGCACATATTTTTTTTTGCTATCAATGATCTCAATCGATACACTATCGCTTTTCTTTATAATGAGACGCGGGTCTTTTTCTGCAATCAGGATCTTGTGATCAAGCCTGTCGCAAATCCTGTTAACTATTCCTTTTACGGTCTCAAAATCAATAATGAACTCACCTTTCTGTTCGCCCTCGATCCTGACACTGATAGCATATGTATGACCGTGAAGGCATCCGCATTTTGGGTGATTGGGGATGAAATGGCATGCTGAAAATCTTAGTTTTGCCATCCAGCCGTCTATTTCAATGAACATGAGGTTGCTTAAGTACCCATGTAAGTATAATCTTTTCTCAATGTCTGAATAAATGCAATTTTCTTAATTAACCATAGCCAAAATATCATCTATGTCCATTATTTTAACATTATCAATTTTTGTCTCATTTTTATTTTTTGTTATGAATATTTTATCTGCTTTGGTAAAAGTTGTTTTTTCCACGAATTTTCTTAGGTCGTTGCTATCGTATTTTCCCCATTTTACTTCTCCAACGATAACCGCCTTGTTTCTTACGGTTATAATGAAGTCCAGCTCTTTTGAGGGCGTTACATAATATTCTTTTTTTCCATGGTAGGCGCTGGCGAACAAATCCCCTATAAAGTTTTGCACTGCAAAATTTCTTAGTTTTTCTATAGTCGGCCTTGCTTCTTCAAAGCTTACGTCTCTATCTTCAAAATTATATCGATCAGCAAGATAGAAAAAAGCCTCCATCATAGGTGAAGACAAGCGGTACATTTTTTTTTTTGAGGAATATATCGGCAGGGATTCAACCAGCCCCATGCCTTCCATATTTTTTATGTAAGGAATTATCAAAGAGCTGTCTGCCCGCTCGATCACCTTTCTGCTGGCAAGGATCGAGGCAATATTTTTGTAATCCAATTCGCCAGCTCCTATAAGTCTCAAAATAGCCTCGTATACCTTCGTGAACTCTCTTTCCTCTTCCGTAAATATTTCCCCGACAAGCGAAGGAACCGTGAATTTGGAATATTTCAAGAGATCATATATGACCCTCTCACTATCGCTTTCTTTCATGAAAAAGGGGATAGTCCATGCATCTGCAAGATATGGGGCAAGCTCAATTGCTTGCATTGCATCCATTTTTTTTGAAAGCTCCCGTAATATGTTATTCGGCCTTATCAGCCCAAGCTTGTACTGCATAGCCAGTCCAAGGAGCGGTGATTTGCTTCCAAAGAGCTTTTTTATCACTCTCATACTGGAGCCGGAAAGAATAATTTTTCCTTTTGGATGAAGAGTGGATATTCGCTCAATAACGGATTCAGGAAGCCTCTGGAATTCATCTATCACCACTTTTTTATCAGCAAGAAGCAGCTCCGATACTGCCCTTGAAAAATCATCCATATTGTTTATTGTGCTGATGACGAACTTTTCGGCTAGAATGCTGCCATCCCTGTTTACCCTGAAAAAGACATCGTAATCCAGGAAGTTCTTTATCAAAAATGTTTTTCCTACTTTTCTTCTTCCATAAATTAATATCCAACCATTTAATTTTTTTATTTCATCGGACTCATCCCTGTATATAATTTCTGAACCCATATTCATGAATGGTGGTTCAGGATTTATATAGCTTTGCTTAAGTTTGGGATTGTTTCAATTCGATGGTGAATTGTAGTTACTCTTACTATCATTCAATAAATAGAATCCACTTATAGCTATTTTCATATTATTTAAACGAGGACGAGTAGCATTCAATTCATAATATCCTGGACTCAAATTCGTTGGATTGATAAAAAGTCCATACTTTCCATTTTCAAATGAATTGGCAGAAAGATTACCAGATATAATTATATTTGACTTGTGATTAGGTTCTATACGTTCTATCGAATCTATTTTAGATAAATTATTCTCTCTATCTGATTTCGATAATTCTATTGATATATACGAATTCGGACCTGTGACATGAATAGTTACAGGAATTGGACCACCATTCTTATAATAAACGCTATTGATATCGGTTGTAATATCTCCACTGGCGATATTTGAAAAAGGAACAAATGATATAGACCAAATAATTAGTCCAAATAAGATAAAAAATGAGGCAATTACATATCCCCATTTGGAATATCCTCTTGGAACGATGAATTGATAGAGGATAATTGCAATTATTAAGGAAAATGAAAGCAAAAATAAACCAAGCATATATAAAGACTTATATAAAAAAATCCCCAAAACAAGAGACACAATCGATATTAAAATAATCCCAAATCTAAGAAGAAATGATTTTCCTTTGAAATTGATGTCGTATATATTTCGCAAATTGTTTATTTTATTCACGGTGAATTCATGGGTCCGTTCGCCATTGATTATTAAATCTACCTTGGTTTTGTCATCATTAAGTTTTAACAAAAGATATTTCATGTTAGTAGATATAATTATGAGCCTATCCGCATCTGTTTTTTCAATTTTTGCTGCTTTTATCCAATCAATACCAAAGCTACGTGTCAGGAATTTTTTTAGTCTTCCGCTATCGTTCCCAGGAACATCGTTCCAGCTAAACGAATACCTATCGTTATTGATACTTAAGTTGGCCCTGGTTTCTTTTTTGTTAAGTCTTAGATAAAGCTGGTTATCAGCGGCAGATAGCTTTATGGTTGAACCGTTATCGATTTTTTCGACCACTGCCGTTTTTGCCCACCTAATATTTTTCCTTGCTACCAGAAATTCAATCAGTTTTTCTGTATCTCTTCCTGGAATTTTATCCCAGCAAAACAAAAACGAAAAATAGCGCAAAGTTATTATCCATATTAATAAGAATATTACTATATAAATAAATATTACAATTATAACATATTTATCTGGATTTGTGTAAGATAAGATTAGACTTGAAAAGTATGCTAAAATTATTAAGAAAAATAAAAAAGCAGAATTGTAAACGATATCAGCTACCATTTCTATCCGCATTTTAATGTCATCTCGCATTTTTATCGAAATACCATGTAATGTAGTATATATAAGAAAATATAAAATAGAAACAAATGTGATTGGAATTAGAAGAGAAGCATAAGAATACCAATTCTCTTCAATCGAGTAATTTGAAAAATATATATAAATTGCTGATAGAAAACCCAATAGGGCAGTAACCGCAATTATTGCAAAATTAAATCCATCTGATTTTCCATCATCTGTCATATATGTTAGAAATACTCAGTTTAGCCATATTCTATGGTATTATATTTCTATAATGGTATATATTTTTCTCATAAAAATTCATTTCATAGCATCAATGTCAATTACTGTAAATGAGCCGAGCCAACTAAGATGTGTGATACCGTAAAAAACGAAGAACTATGGGACGTTGTTGAATTGTAATTATCATAAATATAAACAAACGCAGGACGAACGCAACCGTTTCACGCTTCTCCGCGAAACAGACGTGCGCTTTCGTAGAAGCCGTGAGCAAGGGAAATGAACGATTAGGCCGGCATGAGCACGGATAACGACGACGCATGAAGATTGACTCGTAAGCTGTACCTTCGCAGGCTTCGACCCTCTTTTCTGAAACTCATTAACAATATCTTCTAATTTTTCAGAGTAGAGAGCTTCATTTATTAAAGACGATCAACACTTTATGGGCAATCACTTTCACATAGCTTGCATTTATTTTATATCCCTTTATATCATCAACTGATACATGGAAAGCCCGGATTCGCTATTCAGCGGGACAAGCGATGCCCTGTGCATCCTGTGTCGCGGTTCAAAATTATTATGCGGCAAGCAGAGGTGTCCTGTTCTTGTCAAATTCTATTCGAACGTAAAGGTCAAACCGCTGACAGATAGCCTGAATATTGATGGCTCTTCCCCGCCAGGCGTGTTTATAGGAAGGATCGGCTATCCGTATGTTTCTATCGGGCCCCTTATTCCCCCGACACACGGGAATACCACCCTTCTTGATACCCCTGAAATGTGGATCGGGAAAAGTATCGATGAGATAGTTGATTTTCGCTCGCAGCTTGTCCGGGGAAAACATCTTGTCCATATAAGAGACCTTGACAGCAGCCGCATCGTAGAAGCTACCCGCGAGATGGCTCTTTGTGCATCCCCTATTGATGTAGAGGCGCAATTCCTGAAAAAACCACATACAAGGCTTGTACTTGATGACGAGGTCCAGCCTTTCGGCCCCACCGCACCTCTTAAGAAGATCGACGTTGGGAACACAAAATTCGACCGGAGGATGGAAAAAGCATATAATGATACTGACCTCAAAGCAAAGGATGCAGTCCTTGAACTTTATAAAAAAGATACGATCATATCAAGCATCCAGAAAGCATTTTCTGTAGGTGCATTCGGGGAAGGAAAAGCGCGCCGCTTTGTTCCTACGCGCTGGAGCATAACAGCAGTTGACAGCATGATTGGCGCAAATCTTATGGAGAAAATGAAGGATTTTCCCCTCATCAATGAGTTTCTTGTTTTTGAGTCGTGGCAGCTTGATAACAGGTTTGTGGTCATGATGATACCCCGCGCCTGGAGCTATGAGCTGATAGAGGCATGGTATCCGAATACTGTATGGAACCCGTTCGGGAAAGATGTGGCAATAATGTCATCATCTGAAGGTTATGAAGGGCGAACGACGTATGCTGAAATAGGGGGCTGTTATTATGCCGCCCGGCTTGCTGTGAATGAATATCTCATAAAAGAAAGGCGGCAGGCGCGTGTTGTGATCCTGAGGGAAGCCCATCCAGGTTATATCATGCCAGTAGGCGTGTGGAATGTGAGGGAGAATGTGAGAGCCGCTCTTGCTGCATCACCTAAAAAGTTCTCATCACTTGATGATGCTTTTTCATATATCTCCACCAGGCTTGTTATTCCGAAAGCGAGGTGGATCAAGGAGAGTATGGTCTTGAAAAATACATTATACCAGAGAGGACTGGAGGATTTTTTTACATAAGTTGGGAACAGTAAATGAAAAAGAATATGATAAAAGAAGTAAAAGTAAAAACTGCTCTCTCACCCTCAAAACTTCCCGGACTTGACTATTCCCTCAATCCCTACAGGGGCTGTGAACACGCCTGCGTTTATTGCTACGCGCCCTCGGTCATTTATTGGGATAAGGAGAAGGGGGCGTGGGGCGAGCTTGTAGAAGCAAAAGTGAATCTGCCGCGGATACTTTCAAAAGAACTCAGGATAAAGAAAAAAGGTGTTGTGGGGCTTGGGACGGTTACTGATCCATACCAGCCGGCTGAGAAGAAATATGAGATTACACGCCGGTGCCTCGAACTGCTGTCATTGCATGATTTCCCGGTTTGCATCCAGACAAAATCGTCACTTGTATTGAGGGATATGGATTTGCTGAAGAGTTTTTCAAATATTGAAGTGGGGGTAACCCTGACGGCGCTTGATGAGAGGGTGAGGGAAAAACTTGAACCTGGCGCATCGGCTGTTGAGGAAAGGCTGCACGCGCTGAAGGAACTTTCGAAAAATGGGATCAATACATGGGTTTTTTTGGGGCCGGTAATGCCACATATTACTGATGTTGATGCGCTGATCGATGCCATCGCTCGGGTGAAGCCGAAATATGTGCTTGTTGATAGGTTGAGACTGAAGGAAGGAGTCCGGGAGAGGGTTCGGGAGTTTATTTCAGGGTTTAAGCCTGATCTGCTTGGCGATTATGAAAGGATTTTCTTGAGGGGTGAGGATTATTATAGCGAGATTTTTGAGACGTTTTTGAGGAGATGCGAGGAGAAGGGAGTGGGGTGTGAGAGATTTCTTCCAAATTCGATACAGCTTAAAGCTAAATATGATGATGTCTAATTAATACTCACAATGAGATATGCTCGAAAAGAATCCTATGCTGATGAATCAGAGCTGCCTGTTGTTGAAAAAGAAAAGGAAAAAAGGTTAACTCCCAAGCAAGAGAAATTCCTGGAAGAAACTATGAGTAGGCATGACAAAGCTCTCAAAAAATTAGCTCAGATGTGACGTAGCTTTAGCTTTTTCTCTGATCCATTTTTCTATATATCTTCTTTGTTCGCTTATCGGCTAATAAATTTGGGGCTTCAATCGTGGTTAAGAAGTGCCGAGGAACGAGTTCACCTGCGATTTGGAATTATCAGATATCAGTTACCAGACTGCCGGGGCGCTCGCTTGATGGCCTGCACCCTTCTGTTTTTTAATTTAAATCTACTCGCACTGTATCTTCGCTGCCTGCAGCGTATGCTCCATAAGGATGGCTATTGTCATGGGGCCCACGCCTCCGGGAACAGGTGAGATCAATTTAACTTTTGGCAAAACATCTTCAAAATCAACATCCCCATAGACCTTTTCATCCTGCCAGGTAATACCAACATCAAAAACGATCGCATCTTCCTTCACCATATCAGCTTTGATCAGTCCCTTCACACCGGTCGCGACAATGAGTATATCTGCTTTTTGTGTCTGACTTTTAAGATCTTTTGAAAAAACATGACATATCTTCACGGTTGCATTGCGGTTTAAAAGCATAATCGCGGCAGGCTTTCCCACAACATTGCTGTGCCCGACAACAACAACTTCCATTCCCTTCGGGTCGATATTGAAATTGGAAAGCGCCCTTATTATCCCTTTGGGCGTACAGGGAACAAAACCTTCGCTTCCGATGAGCATTTTACCCATATTGAGCGGGTTAAAACCATCTACATCCTTTTGTGGCGCGATTTTCATCATTACTGCGCGTTCATCGATATGTCTGGGTAAAGGCAGTTGTACAAGTATGCCGTGTATTTCCCGACGCCTGTTCAGGGTCTCGATAAGTTCGATTATCTCTTCCTGTTTTGTTTCCTGTGGAAATTTGTGGTCTTCAGATATGATTCCCACACGTTTTGCAGCCCAGTGTTTAAGTTTTACATACAGTTTTGACGGGGGATGTTCTCCTACAAGAATTGTGGCAAGAGCCGGCTTTATGCCATGCTCTTTTACAAACACCTCAACTTCGTTCTTCACCTTAGCTTCAATATCCTGTGCTATTTTTCTCCCATCTATTACCCTGGGATCTGTAACTTCAGGAAGCGGCTCCATAGCTACTCACTCGTACGGGATCGGGAACTGGTTGCAAAGCTCAAGAATGCTTCTCCTTACTTCCTTGATCTTATTTACATCATTAATGTTCCTGATGACCTCGTCGATTGCCTCTGCAATAATAATCATTTCCTTTTCTTTCATTCCCCGCGTTGTTGCGGCAGGCGTGCCTATCCGGATACCGCTTGTGATGAAGGGGCTCTTTGTCTCAAAAGGAATAGTATTCTTGTTTAGGATAATACCTGCTTCCTGAAGTTTTGCTTCAGCTTCCTTGCCTGTTATGCCAATAGGATTCAGGTCAACAAGCATAAGATGGTTATCCGTGCCGCCCGATACAAGTTCATTGCCCCGCATCGTCAGTTCACCAGCAACTTTTTTTGCATTTTTAACGATTTGCTTCTGGTAATCATTGAATTCCTTACTCATCGCTTCTTTAAATGCCACTGCCTTTGCTGCTATTACATGCATAAGAGGCCCGCCCTGCATCCCCGGAAAAACCGTCTTATCTATATCTTTTGCATATTCTTCCCTGCACATGATCATGCCTCCGCGCGGTCCACGCAAGGTCTTATGCGTTGTCGTTGTAACAAAATCCGAATATGGCACAGGGTCACAGTGTACCCCTGCAACAACCAATCCTGCAATATGCGCGATATCCGAAAGCAGCAGTGCTCCTACCTCATCCGCAATTTCCCTGAATCTTTTGAAATCAAGTTCTCGTGGATACGCGCTTGCTCCCGCAACAATAATTTTTGGTTTATGTTCCTTTGCGATTTTTGATAATTCATCATAATCTAAGGTTCTTGTCTCCCTTGAAACACCATACGGGACTATCTTAAATAATTTTCCTGAAAAATTCACAGGGCTGCCATGCGAAAGATGACCGCCGTGAGACAGATCCATGCTCATTATCGTATCCCCGTACTTGAGCATCGTAAAATAAACCGCCATATTCGCCTGCGACCCTGAATGCGGCTGCACGTTGATATGTTCTGCCTTAAATAATTTCTTTGCCCTGTCCACTGCAAGGTTTTCTGCGGCATCCACAAACTCGCAGCCTCCGTAGTATCTCTTACCCGGATATCCTTCAGCATATTTATTCGTCATTACAGAGCCCTGAGCCTGCAGAACTGCACGGCTTGCATAGTTCTCAGAGGCTATCAAATTCAGTTTGGTTCTTTGCCTTTCAATTTCATGTCTCATTATTTCATAAATTTCAGGATCTATTGTTTTTAACGGCATAATAATTCCTCTTAATTTATTCTGTTATCATGACCTATCGTGCTTTATTTTGATTTATTTGTGATTTATCTTATGATTTTCACTTTCCGTCCTTCAAAACGCAGCCTATTTTCGACGAATAATTTAACCGCTTCGGGATAAATCTTGTGCTCCTGCTCAAGTATCCTTTCCGCAAGAGTCTGGTCTGTGTCGTCTTCTTTCACTTCCACGCATTTTTGCAGTATTATGGGTCCGCAGTCAAGTTCTTCATCCACAAAATGAACTGTGCATCCCGCAACTTTTACACCATACCTGAATGCCTGTTCCTGTGCATGAAGGCCGGGGAAAGCAGGAAGCAGCGCAGGGTGGATATTGAGTATCCGGTCCTTATAAGCTGTAAGCAGTGTCTTTCCGAGAATTTTCATGTATCCTGCAAGAAGCACGAGTTGAACATTATTGTTTTTCAAAACTCTCAGAATCTCTTCCTCGTATAAGTCCTTTGATCCGAATCCCTTCGGATCTACGTGAAAAGAATTTATTCCGTGTTTTCTGGCGCGTTCCAGTGCGTAAGCATCTCCAATATCGCTTACCACAACACAGATTTGAGCTTTCAGATAGCCATTTTCAATACTATCTATGATAGCCTGGAGGTTCGAACCTCTTCCTGAAGCAAGCACTGCTATTCTGGTCACAGGATGCCTTTATACCTTCAGGAATATAATAGGTTTTGGTTTATTTGCGTTTATAAAATTCGGTTAATAAATCGTTGGTACAGCTGATTTGCGCTTTTGCCATTCCCACGGGGCAATCCGGTTGATGTTTATCACCACAATGTAAGCAACCTTTTTCAATAGCGCATAGATAGTCTATTTTAGATGTAAATATTTCAGTCAAACTGTTCACCTCTGTCTATCATATGATAACGTCTCTAAAAATAAACGTTCCGTTTTGCATGATTTTGGAATTATCGCAAAAAACCCGTAAAGTTTTAATATATCCTGTTATTATTAAGTTGAAATGGAATATGGCTACAGAATTAAAAATCAAGAGCGATGACGAATATTCATTATCTGCTATCAATACAAAAAATGAAGTGATCAATGTTGTTGTTCGTAAATGCCATCATTGCAATGAAATAGTCCCTATAGTCGGAATATGTTCGGATTGTAACACAGAATATGAGCACAAAAATACGGTAGAAAATCCGGAAACAGGTTTTATCCATTTTATATATGAATGTTCAGGTTGTCCTCCGGCAAAAAGGAAAGCACAGAAAATTATTAAAATAAATGAGGGCAACAACAGACAGTCAAGCGACGATCTGATAAAGAATTTCCTTTAATCAACAAAAATCGTTTTTTCAGAATGAGGAATCAGTTTCAAATCCTCCGCAGTTTTCAGCAATTTTTCTACTGCTGCTATGCCGTCCCCTAAATCCCTCGTATAATCATTTACATATAGCCTGATGTGCTGCTCAATCACATCGTCATCAAGCTCCTGTGCGTTCTTTTTGATATACTTCACTGTTTCTTCAGGATTCCGGATTGCATATTCCAGGCTCTGCCTGATGAGACCATCGATTTTCCCGATCACGGTTGCTCCCAGATCTCTTCTTGCTAGAATTCCTCCAAGCGGGATAGGTAAACCGGTTTCATTTTCCCACCACTCACCCAGGTCCATTACCTTTACAAGATTATATCGGGGATAAGTGAAACGGCTCTCATGGATTATCAAGCCTGCATCAACGGCACCCATGCTAACCGCATTCATGATCCTGTCAAAAGGCATCTCGACAATATTTTTCGCATCGGGCGCGAACAATTGAAGCAGCAGGTAAGCAGTGGTCATCTTACCGGGAATGGCAATTTTTTTCGAACTGAGTTCCTGCTGACCTGTTCCGTTCCTGGCCACTATCAGAGGCCCGCAACCTCTACCGAGAGCGCTTCCCGAATGCAGGAGACAATAATCGTCCCTTAAAAAACCAAATCCATGGAATGACGCTTTTGTTACATCAAAAACTTTTTGCAAGGCCAGACGGTTAAGAGTTTCCACATCTTTTAAAGTCTCACTGAATTCAAGATCGGGAGATAGTTTATTATGTGTCATGGCATAGAAAATAAATGTATCATTGGGACATGGTGAATAACCTGTAGATATTTTCATTCCATCTTCCTGATCAGTTCACTGACTGCCTTATTACAATTCGATACCGCAAGAGGAATGTTCCATTTTTTCATATCCCTGTCCTCAATAATATTGCTTATTCCCCTGACCTCGATCACCGGGACAGCGTACATGGAACAAATATGAGCAACTGCGGCCCCTTCCATGTTTTCACATAAGCCATTAAAACGCTTTTGCATGATATCACCGCTAATGCGTGTTCCGGAACACTGCGATACTGTTATGAAATGACCTGCATGCGTGTTTAATCCTGCATCTTTTGAAGCATTTATTGCAAGCTGCGATAATTTCCGGTCCATCGGGAAAGTATTGAAATATCCGATCTTATTTTTCACAAGCGTAAAACCTGTGAAATCCATAGGCTTCCATCCATCGCCGGTCATTACTCCTTCTTCCCCGTAATTCTCACTCTGTGCGACCACAAC
Source organism: Candidatus Methanoperedens sp. (assembly GCA_012026795.1). NCBI lineage: Archaea > Methanobacteriati > Methanobacteriota > Methanomicrobia > Methanosarcinales > Candidatus Methanoperedentaceae > Candidatus Methanoperedens > Candidatus Methanoperedens sp. The sequence continues at coordinate 11,088 of VEPM01000023.1, read as the reverse complement.
ATCCCCGATAGCTGCATCCGCATCCGGATACGCGCCAGCAATACCGAAAAGTACCAGGAAATCTATTTCGTTGTTTTCAAGAATAAGGGTTGTAGTGTGCGCCGCGTTCACCTTGCCTACGCCGCAATGGGAAAAAATAACATGATTCCCATGTAAATAACCCTTCGTAATAATCCCCTGTTCTTCATAAGGCGAGGGGTCGATCTGGCATCTCAAATCTTCTGATTCTAAAGGAGTAGGTGTGATAAGCCCGATGTTTGCCATATAGAAGCCATATTTGTTTCATTGGATATAGCTTTTATATGTTAGCAATATGTTAACATTTTCAACAATTTGATTCATCTTTATTATCAAAATTGAGGGAAGTTGCAACATGGAGGGGTGGATGAAGAGGCGTTATTGTGCAACTTCCTCACAATTGCATAATATGCTCATACCAGTATATAACTATTGTGCAAAAAACAACATTTACATGTATATTTCATATTGTTTTTCGCAATACATCGGTTAGGTATATATATGTGCTTGCACAGTATACTGTAATGTGCAAACGTTGCTCATCATATTCCAGGTTATGCGACTTGCATTTGTGCATTGGAAATAAAATGAATTCAGATATGAGAACAAACTCAAACGATAATATGAAGGTCTTTGAGAAAAGGCTTCAGTCACTTGAACGCAGGGTAGGAGAGATTGAATCGCGTCTTCACCCGGTTGTAGAAGACCAGATTGCTTTATACCTCACGATTCCTGACAGTTTAAGAAAATCACTTTTTGCAGTATCAGAATTATCAAAGGCCACTGCGGATGAAGTATGCATCCGGACAGGCCGCCACAGGTCAATTGAGAACAAATACCTTAATGAACTTGTCAGGGAGGGCTGGCTAAAACGGGAACGGGTCGGAAAAAAAGTATACTATTCATCACGAAAAAAGAACGAGGAAGAGTCCCCTGAAATGATTGGGTCAATAGATGAGCTGGATAAGAAACTTGAGGAAATACTGGGTTAAGATTATGGAATTATTTATTTAAGGTGCAAGAAATGTGGATAAGCTTTCATTCTTATAAAGGCGGGACAGGCAAGACGAATATATCAGGGAACCTTGCCTGCTATCTTGTCAGCAAGGGTTATAAAGTCGGACTGGTAGATACTGATTTTTCAGGCCCTGGCATTCATGCGCTTTTTAGCCTGAAGACCAATAAGACATTAGTAGATTACGTCCAGAACAAGGCAGCACTTGAAGAGATCATACATAAGAGAGATGAGGGAGAGCTTTATATCATTCCATCGTATGCAACTGAGGAAGATATTGTGAGTTTCTCAAAAGACCCTGCCCAGGCAAAAGAAAAGCTTCAGGTGTTACTGCGGGATTTCCAGACCATGTATAATCCCGACCATATAATATTTGATTGCAGTCCGGGACTTAACAGGTCAAGCCTCCTTATCATGGGTACGACTGAAATCAGCATCGTAGTATGTACACTGGACAAACAGGATATCCGGGGAACCTATGTTATTTCCGGTGTGGCCCAGCGTTTGAAATCCAGGCCACATATCCTTTTCAACAAGCTTCCTAAAAATAAATATGAGGCTTCAAAAAAAACACTTGAAGAACTGAGCCGGAAATTAGGTCTTGAACCTATAGGCGTTATCCTGTATGATGAAGCAATTGCAGGCGCCTGGTCAAGAAAGATCATGGTACATGCATATCCCAATTCGGAATACAGTAAACAGATAGCACAACTCTGGGAACGGATCAATCAATCAACCGGTTCCCCGTAAAGATGCGCTTTCTCCTCTACTTCAAGCTCCAGTTTTTTCTTTTCTTCAGTGGTCAGGCTGAATAATTCCTGTAAATCTTTATCCGCATTAACGCTACCAAGGATAAGCTCACTACCCGTGAAGCAAAAAGGAATACTCAGTTCCTTGCTTCCCACCTGTGCATGAATTTCGTTTTGTTCAACGCTGATGATAACATCGATAAGCCCAAGAAGTTCAGATTCAACGCTTCCCGGTAGTGCTTTATTTGCCAGCATTGTCACAAAACCCCCTCCTTCCGCCCGTATTCTTGTATCCAGATATTTCAATGGACGCACAATAACATCCAGACGATCAAGCAGCGCCATCATGCCAATGTTATCAAGCATAACCAGGGATGCAGGATATTTTTTCAGCAGTTTAACTACTTCCATAATCATACACGTGTAGTCCATGGGATTGCACCTGGAGGTCTGATGCGCAATTGTTTTGTCTCCGATGATGGTGGCATCGACAAACCATATATTCTCAATCGATCCTGCCAGGGGCAACTCATAAGAGGAAAATTTGGAAAATATTGTATTTGGTGTGTCCCTGAGGCATATCCATATAACGTTTTTTTTCGCAATGACAGTTTCATACAATATATGATATACGATACGCTCAGTGGGCGTCTCTGCAGAGCCCATAAAAACACTGCTCCTGCCATATAAGGCAGTTCTTAATTCAGCAGTAATATCCTTCATAATAAATCTGTTTTAGCACATTAATAGCATTAAACATTGCTATTTCAATGATCATGATAAAAAAAAATGAGATGTGACAGCTCTAAAACCATTTCTTTATATTCCCGTTCTTAAAATTCACTGTCATGCCATCCCGGGCAGCAATGACATTCACACCGGTTTTTTCTGATATGAGCTTTGCCTGGTGCTCCGGGGATGATTTCAATACCTGTAAACCGAAATGTGTCAGTATGGCCTTTTTCGGTCTTATCCTGTTGATCAACTCTGATGCCTCATCTATGTTCAGGTGACGGATCCTTTTATCGGTCTTCATCCGCACAACATTAAGTATCAGGTAATCAATACCCTCATAAGCATCTGCAAGTCCTGGAAAATATTCAGTATCAGGAATATATCCAAGGCGCCCGGACCTGAAGGTATAAATGACGCCGTAAGTCTCCACAGGATGCATATTTTCAACAGGGAACTTCATTTTGATATCCTTAATAGTTATCTCCATTCCTTTTTTAATTTCATTTATTTCAACAAAAGGCCTCACATATTGGAGTATAACAGGGTCAGTATTAAAGCAATCAGAAGGTGCGATCAAGCGCCCTCTTGGAGTAAATCCTCCACCTGTCATTGCTTCCGTTAGTACATTTACATCACATGAATGATCTATATGCCTGTGGGATAAAATAATAGCATCAAGTTCTCTTGGTTTAAGGCCAAGCTGGTGCATCATTACAAGGGAACCAGGACCCGGATCATGGAGGATATTCAGGTCATCAAGTTTTAACCAGAACCCGCCGCTTTTTCGCAACTGGTTAAGAACGACCATCCTTCCGCCGCCAGTTCCGAGAAAGGTTACACTTGACATATATTATTATAAATGTATAAGTTGTACAAAAAAATATCTGAAGAATTTTTCTAAAAATTCCGGAAAACGATTTAACCACATGACCCATAATAATGCCTGTGAGAAAAGAATTCAGGAAACTTGTAACCCGTGATGAAGCAAGGCAGATCATCAACAGCCTTGATATTAAACCTCAGATATTCGAAGTAAACATAGAAGATGCTTCAGGACATATCCTTGCAATGGATGTTATTTCGCAGGTGGATGTTCCTCCTTTTACCAGGGCATCGATGGATGGTTATGCAGTTTATGCTTCTGACACTTATACTGCGCGTGAGGACAGGCCGGTCCGGCTTAAAATTATTGGATCTATCCCGGCGGGAATCGATCCTGGTATTTTTCTTCAAAAGGGAGAGGCTGCTGAGATCGCAACCGGTGCGGTAATGCCGGAAGGGGCTGATTCCGTCGTCATGGTTGAATATACGCATTTTGATAAAGATATTTTCATCCACCGTCCTGTCTCCATTAATGAAAATGTCATGCAGGCAGGCTCGGATATAATGGCCGGAGAGCGGATTTTAAAAAAGGGAACCTGCCTCGGTGCACGGGAAATAGGTGTTCTTTGTGCGATCGGTAAACAAAAAATAAGCATCTTCGGGCTTACAGTCGGAATAATCTCAACAGGAAATGAGCTGAAAGCACCGGGCTGCTCACTCAACTCAGGTGAGATATATGATGTAAATTCTTTTTCACTCTCATGCGCGGTCAGTGAGTGCGGGGGCACACCTATCCGTTACTGTAATGTAAAGGATGATGAGACAAAGATCAAAAAAGCATTAAATGAACTCTCAAAAAACTGTGATCTTATTATCACGTCGGGAAGCACATCAGCAGGTTCTGGCGACATAATGTACAGGATAATTGAAGAAAACGGCATAGTCCTTGCCCATGGGATCGATATAAAACCCGGAAAACCCGCAATTATCGGGAAGATCTTTGGAAAACCTGTTTTTGGGCTACCTGGATATCCTGCTTCATCCCTTACGATTTTCAATGAATTTGTGGCACCACTGATCAGGAAAATGACCGGAAAAACAAGCATAAATAATAAAATACATGCAAGAGCGGCTATCAGGATACGTTCCGAGGGCAGAAGCCAGCTTCTTCCTGTAGGTCTTATAAGGGGCATCGCCTATCCTATAGAAAAAGGGTCGGGAGCTATTACAACGCTTTCTGAGGCCGATGGTTTTATAGAGATCCCGTCAACAGTTGAGATAATAGAAGCAGGTGATAATGTTGAAGTCACATTGTATGGTGAACCTGAAAACCCTGATATATTCTTTGTTGGCAGCCACTGTCTTGGCCTTGATATACTCGCGGACATAACCGGGCTTAAAATGCGGATAATAAATGTGGGTTCATCCGGCGGAATAAATGCTGTCAAAAACGGTATTGCCGATATAGCCGGAGTGCATCTCCTTGATGAATCCGGTGCCTATAACATTCCTTTTCTTGAAAGGATCGGGCTTTTTGATGTTGTTCTTGTTAAAGGATACCTGAGGGAACAGGGCCTGATAATACGAAAGGACAGCAAAATAAAGGAGTTTGAGGATTTGATCAATGCCAGGTTCATTAACAGGAATACAGGTTCGGGAACAAGAGTCATGACCGATCTCAGGCTAAAGGAAGTCGCAAGGCAGCGTGGAATATCTTTCGAAGAACTCGCTAATTCGATTAAAGGTTATCATACTGAAGCAAAAACCCACAGTGCGGTCGCTGCTGCGGTAAAACTGGGTAAAGCCGATGTCGGGGTAGGAATTCGTACAGTTGCAGAAATGAATGGTTTGAAATTCATAAAAATAGCTGATGAGGAATATGATTTTGTGATTCCAAAAAGGATTATGGAATATCATGAGATTAAGAAATTCCTGAAAGGGCTAAGATCGCAAGAGCTCATTGATAATTTACCTTCGGGGCTAAAGGCATACGAAAGAACAGGGGAAGTAGTACAAGTGGTAGAACAAATTATTAAATAACAAAAATTATTTGCATAACGCAAACGTTATTAGTTCTAAAAGTCAACAATAGGCTGGAGATTTTATATGTCCATAAAAAAAGTTCTTGTTTGTTTTATTATTGTCTTATTGATGGTTTTTCCGGCATCGGCAGCAGATATAAGCCTTAACCGCTGGATATTGAACGTAACTGTGAATGAAGACGGCATGGTGGATGAATTAATACAGGTTGAGGTTGCAAATAGCGGCCCATCACCTCTTGATGGTATTTCATTCGTAGTCCCTGCATCGAATATTATAGTTATATATGATTTCGAACATACTTTCAGCTCAAAAGGCCAGGTAGTAGAACAGCAGATTGTTGGAAATGGGATAAAATTGACAGTGAGTTTCAATGCGTCTATAAAAACCGGTGAAACATGGAACGGGCGTATCGGTTTCAGGGCAGAGAATTTTGCCAGGAAAGAAGCCGGCGATTATTCAATTGAAATTCCCATTGATATGCCGCAGGCAATAATAGCCGGGAAAACTGCGGATATCGGGGTTTCTCAGGACGCAGATATCAGGAGCCAGGTGTTCTTGCCAAAAGGAATTGAAGTGATATCAGTAACACCCAAACCATTCAGGATACTTTTCCAGAATAGTCATATGGTTCCGACATGGACCCCGGAAAATCTTCATATAAAGGACACTATTATATTAAAAGGCTCATTTTCAGAAATATTGAAAAAAATAGCAGATATCGATGAAAGATCAAAGACATTATCCAAACAAATAAAAGAAGCAAAAATGAAAGGTATTGATGTCACAGAATCTGAAGCACACCTTAAGCAAGCTGAAGATTATAATACAAATAATGCAAATTCAGCCCTATCTTCGTTCTGGAAAAAAGATGGCACATCTGCTCTTGAATTCATCGGATATGCCGAGAATGAATTAAATCTTGCTGAAAAGAGTTTTGCTATATCAGGAAAGACGGAAATCAAAGCTACAGCTACAGAAGAAACAAATGATAATAACAAAACTCCTGGTTTTGGTGCAGTTAGCCTGATTCTTATGATTATAAGTTCTTTTATGATGTTGAGGATAATCAGGTCTAAACCATAGCGTTTTTTATTTTTATCAGTAATGTTTAAATACTATCCTATGATAATGAGGTAGTAATTAAAAGTATGCCTCTATGTGGTGGCATTGCTTTTTTTTTAAGGAGTTATAAAATGGCAAAAATAATGCACGCACAAACGGTTCTTACAGAAGATGATATTGAAGCCCTTAAACAAAAAACAGGGGAGACAAGCACCAAAGATGCAATTGCAAAAGCAGTCTCTCATTACCTTGAGTGTGAATATACAAAAGTAGAGGATATGTGGGCTAAGAAACTCGAAAAAGTAGTAAAAAGAAAACAGAAAGAAGAAGAAGAATAAATACAGGTTACAGTCGCATCCGCCCTATCATAAAAAAATCAACATGCGAATCGACTGTACCAAATATCATTTCTTTTCTTACGCTGTTGGCCAGGCGCACTGCGCGTGAAAGCTGCTGCAGAGAAAAAATATGATCCTCTTCAATTGCATGAACAAGATAATCTGAATGGGGCAGTTTTGTCATATCATCAATTTTCTTATAGACCCGAAAGTGTGTTCCGAATTTGAATCCTGTCTTCGGAAAGAGCCCGTCATTCCTTAGTTTTTCATACACAGAATATTTTACCATGAAATTTGATTCTATATCGGAAGCTGATTTTGAAAAACTATCAAAATCAAGCACTTCCTTATTCTTGTTCTCAATGTCCAGTATCCCTTTTTTTAAAAGATAACATGACTCAATAAGTGATAGTTGCAGGTGGCCTTCATCCATAGGTTTACCAAAAAAACCATTTTTTTGAAGTGCTAAAGAAGCATCGGGGTTCCAGACCATCACCCTGTCTTCAAGCAGGATCGCAGTTGATAACTTTTTGCCCAATCTTAATTCATAAGTGCCTGTTAGAGCTGTTTTTTTCACTTCGTAATATGTAATATCACTTTCTTCGTCAACTATAGCAAGAACCAGGCGTTTTTTAAGGTTCTCGACTGTCTCCAGATGGGTCCTTAACTGGGATAGTAATAAAGGTATCCTTTCTGATGTTACAAATATGAAAAACTCAGCAGGTGTTTTTCCGGGGTGTCCGCCACGTGGATAAACACGAAAGCCAGTTACCCCTGGCTGGACATAATATCCGCGTTCCCTCATATCTTTATAAACGATATAAAATAATTCAAAATTTTTTAGTAGTGAGGATGCTTTCAGGAAAAAATCCTCAAAACCAATTTCTTTTCCCCCAAATTCAACTTTTATTTTTCCCATATAAATGAGAAAGGCGGTTTCTGTAAGAGAAACTTCGAGGTTGTCACCTTTAGGCCGCCCATAATAACTCTTATTATGCAATTCTTCAATTGCATTTTTTTCAAGTAATACATTATCTCCAGTTAATTTTCCTTTGAGTGTCATAATATTAGTTAATGTTCTATTCGGGTTATATTCTATCTATTTAAATTCTCATCAAATTCCATTTGTCCGCCTATAGACAGATTGAACTTTACGATTGTTCCTGCTTTCATTTCAAGAACATACTTGATGTCCTTCATTGCTTTATATCCAACCCAGGGTTTTAATCCTGAAAATCCCATGACTTTTTTTTCGTTATTCAGGAATATTACATCGATCGGGAAAAATACAAAGAACATATGAACATTGACCCCGGATGGTTTTTTTAAGATAAATATCATTGAATAATCCGGCAGGATACTTCTCCTGAACATCAATCCTATTGCCTGTTTTGCCATTGTTCGTGCAAACTCAATGTTATTCGCTATCATTACACCATCATATTTTAATACGGGAAGCATCAAGTAGCTATATAACAATCTTGTGTAATATAAGAATGGAGGTATTAATCCAATAAATGAGTTCAGAAATGTGTGCTGTATGCGGTTTGCCAAAAGAGCTTTGCATCTGCGAAGAAGTAGCAAAAGAACAACAGAGAATAGTAATTAAGGTAGATACACGAAAATATAAAAAAGAAGTAACTGTGATCGATGGTCTTAATCCAAGCGAGATTAATTTGCAGGAATTAACATCTTATCTCAAATCAAAATTCGCATGCGGTGGTACTATAAAAGATAATGTTATCGAACTTCAGGGAAATCATAAAAGCAGAATGAAAGAAGTTCTTATTAAGAAAGGATTTTTGCCGGAACAGATCAAAATATAAATTATTCCTTGCGGGGTGGGTCTAAAAACAGGTCTCTCATTTTAGATTTTATTTTCAATAATTATGTATATAATATTTTTTGAAATTATATTGTAGCCTTTTTGTGTGAAGTATCTTTTTATCTTTGTGAAATCATGATACTTATTATCATGACATAAACTGACCGGGTTGAAAAATATGAAACTTATAACTGCCATTAAATTGATCGAAGAGCGCGAAAAACAAAAACGAAAGGCTGAAAAAGAGTTGCGAAGAAATGGGATGCTTCTAAAAAATAATAATAAAGAAAATCCAGACAGCTTATTGAAAGACGGAACCGAACCAAAAAACCTGGTTCATGTACAATCTATTTTTCCCCAGGATGATATTATTGCACTGAAAGTGAAAACACGAGAAGCACATGTAAGAGAAGCAATTTCAAAAGCAGTTTATTATTATTTAAGATTTGGCAATGAAGATACAAGCTAAATCTTAATTCCGCCTGATATTATAAATAAACATTTTACCTGGAAAAGAAAAACAGGAAGCAATAATGCTTCCTGACATGATTTTTTGTACTATCCTCACAGAACCCTGCTGTGAAGAGATTCACTTTACTGGGGTTTCTCCAGGAGTTTTGTCTTGGTCAGCAATCTGCCGTCCTTGGCATGGGGCTTCCTGAGCACTGAGTCATTTGCTTTTTCCATTTCGCGGGCTTCATCAGCAAGTCTTGCTGCTGCGCGCATGGCTTCATGGCCTGCTGCTGCTGCTGTAGCTATCTGGTCTACCTCTTTTAAAACAAAGCATGCCGGGAAGTCGATCTCTGCGACCTTGGTAGCTATGTGCAGGGCTGCAAGGGCTTTTGCCTTTGCGTAGGGGTTATTGAATCCCGCGCTTTCCACACATTTCTCTGGTTTTGCAAGTATCTTTGGGAGCACAAGTGGTTTTGTGCCTGCTGCCACCTGGTCTATGACTTTGTCGATCTCTGTCTGGACCAGCCTTATTGCGCCGCATACGGACAATACCTTTGCAGCATCGGTGTTGAAAATAACCATCTCTGTCGGGTCAAGGAATTCCCTTTTTGCACCGATCAACGGGTCAACCGGAAGGATCATGTAGCCAAAGCCTGCCTGCTCCAGTTTTTCCCTGTCCTCTTTCTTTGTGGGCCCGTCGGATACTACTATTGTGGGTGTATCTTTCCAGACATCACGTGCTGCTGTTGGGCCAGGTGCACTTGAGTTGGGACTGATCATAACAACAAAATTCGGCCCCCAATTCTTGAAGGATGCTGTTTCTGCGGCTTCATCCTTCCCCATCTTTGCCCCTGTTCCGAATACACGGACTGCTATTCCCTCTCTCGCTGCGATCTCATCAAGTAATAGATCTATTACCTGTGAGGTTCCAAGATTTCCAAGTTTAATAAAACCTACTTTAACGACCATATTTGATCACACCGGAATTTCGCTGGGTTCATTTATAAGGTTTTTGAAATTGTTCTGGTAATTTCTTGAGATATTCAATTCGGCCTGAAATTTATGCAGTTATACTTATAAACTTGTGCAAAGAATCGAAGTAATTGGAATTGATGCTGTAAATTGTGTATCTGCCATTTGTATCAGCTTTAACAATCCCCTGTTCTTTCAGGTACTTGATGTGCTGCGTAATTGTAGGTCCAGAAACCCCGATTTTTTCTGCAAGGGTTTTATGATTTATACTTGGATTATTGAGCATCTCTAAAATAATCCTCCTATGTACATCATTTTTCAACGAAGCAATCAATATCTGATCTTCTTTCGTATAGGTGGAGTGGTTCAGAAAATAGCGAAGTTTTCCGTTTGTTTTGTAGATTCTATCATTTTTTCTGTTTTCATCGTTTTCAGGTGGTATTCGACCGATCCTTTGTTCAATCCTGTTTCGTGACTATTCAGACCCCCCAAATTATCCCATAACATATTCCGTTCATCCTAAAAAATTGAGTTCATTTTTTATTCTGCTATATTCGGAATAAATGCTTCTCCTCTAAAAACACCCATAATAGCATCGATAACCGAAAGTTTGTTTTTTTTCACTGTTGAAATGTAACCCCTGATGCGGCAGAAAGTAACAGCCCCCTGAATACTACGAAAAGTTCCGGAAATTTTCTGTTGCACTTTCATCATCCTGACATCTCTTTCAGCTTGATTATTTTCAAAAGGAACATCAAAGTCATGCATAAACCTGAGAATATCATCTTTGTAACCTATGAAACGATCGAGTAGATTTTTTGCAGTAGTCTGTTTCTTTTTTCCACGTTTTTTTGGCTGATCTTGAAATATCAAAGGTGGTGGGTTTTCCTTCATGCCAATTTTTATTATCGTATCATACTTCTCTTCGAAGTATCTGATTTGATCCGGTTCTAAGAAATCAGATGTGTTTCGTGTTTCATCTACACATTTTTTGATTTCAAGAAGCAAAGCTTTCATATCATTTGACCATAGCTGGTAATAATTCTCATATATTCC